>DXCY01000170.1 GCA_019115725.1 Candidatus Luteimonas excrementigallinarum | reverse complement strand
AGCGGATCCGTAGGCGGGCGCCAGATCGGCGTGGCAGGGAGGCAGGGATTCAGGCTGTGCGGACATGCCGGCATTTTACCGGGCGCAGCCCAACCGCGCATGACACACCGTGGCGGACCCGGCAGACGATGCCCTCCCCGGTCCGCGATGCATCCTCAGTGGCCGTGGCCTTCCCCATCGTCCTGATGGTGATCGTGGGACGGCGCGGAGCCATCCACCGGGCGCACCTCAAACGCCACCGGCATCTCCCCGGCGTGTTCGAACACCAGCGTGGCCTGCACCTGCTGCCCGGCCGCCAGGCCCTCGCGCGGCTCCATCAGCATCAGGTGATATCCGCCCGGCTCCAGCTCCACGTGGCCGGCGGCCGGCAGCTCCAACCCGCCTTCGACCTCGCGCATGCGCATGATGCCGTCCACTTCCTCCATCTCGTGGATCTCCACCCGCGCGGCGGCATCCGTTTCCACCGCCAGCAGGCGGTCGGCAGCCGCGGTCGGATTGTCGATGCGCATGTATCCGGCGGCTACCCGGGCCGAAGGCGGCGGCTGGCGCACCCAGGGGGCGTGGACGCTGATTTCCTGCGCGTGGGCGGTGACAGGCGTCACTTCCGTAGCAGTCTCCACGCCCTCTCCCGCGGGCTGCGGGGCGGGACTGCAGGCGGCAAGGCCCAGGACGAGGACAGACAGGCCCAGGTGGCACTTCAGGACTGGCGCAATGCGATTCATGCGTGGTGTTTCCCGATTGGCTGTGCCGGCATTGTAGGGAACGCCGACCGGCCGCGGGTCGGCCGGCCATGCGGCGCGATATCCTGTGGCGATGAACGACAACATCACCGGCGAAATCCTCACCCCTTCGCAGCTCAACACCCTGGCCCGCAGCCTGCTGGAAGACACCTTCCCGCTGGTGCTGGTGGAGGGCGAGCTGGGCAATGTGGCGCGACCAGCCTCGGGGCATCTGTACTTCACCCTCAAGGACGCCCGCGCCCAGGTGCGCTGTGCGATGTTCCGGCCCAAGAGCACGTGGTTGAAGTTCCAGCCGCGCGACGGGCTGAAGGTGCTGGCGCGCGGCCGGCTCACCCTGTACGAAGCCCGCGGCGACTACCAGCTGGTGCTTGATTCGCTGGAAGAAGCCGGCGAAGGCGCGCTGCGCCGCGCGTTCGAGGAGTTGAAAGCCAGGCTGCAGGCCGAAGGACTGTTTGATGCAGCGCGCAAGCGCCCCCTGCCCACCCACACGCGGCGCCTGGGCGTAATCACCTCGCCCAGCGGCGCGGCGGTGCGCGATGTACTGAGCGTCATCGGCCGGCGCTTCCCGCTGCTGGAGGTCGAGGTGCTGCCGGTGCCGGTGCAGGGCGAAGGCGCGGCGCCGCAGATCACCGCCATGCTGCAGCGCGCGGGAGCCTCCGGCCGCTACGACGCGCTGCTGCTGACCCGGGGCGGCGGCTCGCTGGAAGACCTGTGGGCGTTCAACGACGAGGCGCTGGCCCGCGCAGTCGCCGCCTCGCCGGTGCCGGTGGTGACGGCAATCGGCCATGAAACCGATTTCAGTCTGGCCGAGTTCGCCGCGGACCTGCGCGCGCCGACCCCCTCGGCGGCGGCCGAGCTGCTGGTGCCCGATCGCACGGACCTGCTGGCCGGGCTGCGGGCCCAGCATCGACGGCTGCAGACCCTTGGTGCGCACCGTCTGCGCCAGGCCGCGCAACAGGCGGACCGGGCCGCCCTGCGCCTGCATGCCCTGCGACCGCAGGCGCGGCTGGAGGCACTGCGCGAGCGCAAGCAGCAGGCGCTGCGGCGGCTGCAGTCGGCGTTCGCCATCAGCCAGGAGCGCCGACTGGCCGCCCTGCGCCAGGCACAGGGTGCGCTGCGCGCCCATGCCCCGCAGCGCCGACTGGCCTCGCTGGGAGAACGGCTGGCGGCCGTGCAGCCGCGCCTGCACGCGGCCCTGCCCCGGCGCCTGGGGCACGAATCCATGCGCCTTGCCGGCCTCGCCCGCACGCTGGAAACCGTGAGCCCGCTGGCCACCGTGGCCCGTGGCTACGCCATCCTCCAGCGGGAAGACCAGCACGTGGTGCGCAGCGTCGAAGACGTCCGCGCCGGCGACCACCTCACCGCGCGCCTGCACGACGGCACCCTCCGCCTGAAAGTCGATCCGTAGGTCGGGACTACGCCCCCAACGCAAGATCGCATGATGCCCGCCGGATGCCGGATACCGGATACCGGATGCCGGATTTCCGGTGTCGGGGGCGCAGCCCCGACCTACGTCGAAAAGCAGCTCGCGCAAAGCCGGGTGGCAGCCATTGCCGTCGCCTGATGGTCACGGCAGGTGGCCTATGTTCGGGGTTCACCTGCCAGGAACCCGCTCCATGGCCAAGGCCTCCGACCTGTTCGTCGCCGCGCTGGAAGCAGAAGGAATCCAATACGTATTCGGGATACCGGGCGAGGAAAACCTCGACCTGGTTGAATCCCTGCGTCAATCCGGCATCCAGCTGGTGCTCACCCGGCACGAACAGGCCGCCGGCTTCATGGCCGCCACCGTGGGCCGGCTCACCGGCCGCGCAGGCGCCTGCCTGGCCACGCTGGGCCCCGGGGCGGCGAACCTGGTGACCGCCGCGGCCTATGCCCAGCTCGGCGCCATGCCGATGCTGATGATCACCGGGCAGAAGCCCATCCGCAGCAGCCGCCAGGGCCATTTCCAGATTGTGGACGTGGTGGCGATGATGAAGCCGCTGACCAAATTCACCCGCCAGCTGGTCTCGGCCGACATCATCCCGGCCCGGGTGCGTGAAGCGGTCCGCCGCGCCGAGGAGGAGCGTCCCGGCGCAACCCATCTGGAACTGCCGCAGGACATTGCCGGCGACCAGACCGAAGCCAGCCTGATTCCCCCCTCGCACTCGCGGCGCCCGCTGGCCGAACACAAGGCCATCGAGCGTGCCGTCGCGGCCATCCGCGATGCCTGCCACCCGCTGCTGATGGTGGGTGCCGGCGCCAACCGCAAGACCACCGCGCGCATGCTCTCCGCGTTCATCGACAAGCTGGGCATTCCCTTTTTCAGCACCCAGATGGGCAAGGGCGTGATCGACGAGACCGGGCCGCTGTGGATGGGCACCGCCGCGCTGTCCGACGGCGACTTCGTCCACCGCGCCATCGACGCGGCCGACTGCATTATCAACATCGGCCACGACGTGATCGAGAAGCCGCCGTTCTTCATGCGCGAGGGCAAGCGCACGGTCATCCACGTCAACTATTCAAGCGCGATGGTGGATCCGGTGTACTTCCCCCAGGTGGAAGTGGTGGGCGATATCGCCAACGCCGTGTGGCAGCTGGCCGAAGCGCTGGAGCCGCAGCCGCACTGGGATTTCAGCTGCTTCGACCGCGCCCGCGAGGCGCTGCAGGGGCAGCTCGCCGAGCGCGCGGACGATACGCGCTTTCCCATGCTCAGCCAGCGACTGGTGGCCGACATGGCCGCGGTGCTGGGCGCGGACGACATCATTTCCCTGGACAACGGCCTGTACAAGCTGTGGTTCGCGCGCAACTACCGCTGCCGGCGGCCCAATACGCTGCTGCTGGACAACGCGCTGGCCACCATGGGCGCCGGCCTGCCGGCCGCCATGGCCGCCTGCATGGTGCATCCGGATCGCAAGGTGGTGGCGGTGTGCGGCGACGGCGGTTTCATGATGAATTCGCAGGAGCTGGAAACCGCCGTACGCCTGAAGCTGGACCTGGTGGTGATCGTGCTGCGCGATGATGCCTACGGCATGATCAAGTGGAAGCAGAGCCACGAGGATTACCCCACCTTCGGCATGGATTACGGCAATCCCGATTTTGTGAAGTACGCCGAGAGCTATGGCGCCCGTGGACATCGGGTGACCGCCGCGGAAGCCTTCGCGCCGCTGCTGCGCGAGGTGCTGGAGGGCCCTGGCGTGGACCTGATCGAACTGCCGATCGACTATTCCGATGACGACCGGATCCTCAACGAGGACATCCCCCGCCTGAGCGCCGCCCTGACCTGACCCCCTGCGCCTGGCGCGCTTCTACCGGGACCGATAAGCAATGAGGCCTATGCAATGACCAGGAAGAAAACGACACCCCGGCGCGTGCGCGGCAGCCTGGCCGCCAGCTATCCGTACTACGTGGCCAACCAGCCGGTGGAGGCGAATACGGATCTGGAGGTGCGCAACAAGTACACCGGGCGCATCGCGACCCGCGTGGCATTTGCCGATACGGCCGCGGTGCGCAAGGCGATTGCCGCCGCCAGCCGGGCGCGCAAGCCGATGCAGGACTTCACCCCGGACGCGCGCCGCGATGTGCTCGAACATTGCGTGCGCCGTTTCCAGGAGCGCTACGACGAACTTGCCCTGGCGCTGTGCATCGAGGCCGGCAAACCGATCAACGATGCGCGCGGCGAGGTGGACCGGCTGATCGACACCTTCCGCATCGCCGCCGGCGAAGCCACCCGCATCGAAGGCGGGATGGTGGAGCTGCAGGTGTCCGAACGCAGCCGCGGCTACCGCGGCATGGTCAAGCGCGTACCGATCGGGGTATGCAGCTTCATCACCCCGTTCAATTTTCCGCTCAACCTGGTGGCGCACAAGGTGGCCCCGGCGATCGCCGCCGGCTGCCCGTTCGTGCTCAAGCCGGCGGCCAAGACCCCGGTGGGCGCGCTGATCATCGGCGAGATCCTGGCCGAGACCGATCTGCCCAGGGGCGCCTTCTCCATCCTGCCCTGCAGTAACGATGACGCCTCGCTGCTGGTGGAAGACGAGCGCATCCAGCTGCTCAGCTTCACCGGCGGGCTGATCGGCTGGGATCTCAAGGCCCGGGCCGGGCGCAAGAAGGTGACGCTGGAACTGGGCGGCAACGCGGCCTGCATTGTCGATGCCGATCCGGGCGCGAGCCTTGACCACGTCGTTGAGCGCCTGGCGTTCGGTGCCTGGTACCAGTCCGGCCAGAGCTGCATCGGCGTGCAGCACATCCTGGTGCATCGCGACCTGTACGAGCCGCTGCGCCGCAAGCTGAAGAAGAAGGCGGCCAGCCTGCCCATGGGCGATCCGCGCGAGGAAAACACCTTCATCGGCCCGGTGATCGACGAGGACGCCGCCAAACGGATTGAATCCTGGGTGGAGGAGGCGCTGGAGGGCGGCGCGAAGCGGCTTGTCGGTGGCCCGCGCAAGGGCAATATGGTTCCGGCCACGCTGATGGAAGACGTGCCCACGGACAGCGATCTGTACCGCAAGGAGGTGTTCGGCCCGGTGGCCTGCCTGCAGCCGTTCGATGACTTCGACCAGGCCCTGGCCAGCGTGAACGCCGGCGAATTCGGCCTGCAGACGGGCGTGTTCACCGCCAGTCTGGCCCACGCCATGCGTGCCTGGGACGCGCTGGAAGTGGGCGGGGTGATCGTGGGCGACGTGCCCAGCTTCCGCGTCGACAACATGCCCTACGGCGGGGTCAAGCAGTCCGGTCTGGGCCGGGAGGGCGTGCGCTATGCCATCGAGGACATGACCGAACCGCGCCTGCTGGTGATCCGCGGCTGAGCCCCGGAGGGTGGATTTCCGCGATCCACCCCATTCTGCAACCCCGTTCCGCCTCTCCGTGCGTTGGCAGCCTTGACCATCACACGGAGAGTGTCATGCAACGTCCCACCCTGACCGCCCTGCTGCTCGGCAGCCTTGCCCTGTCCGCCTGCCAGACCGCGTCGGACACCCGCTCCGACATGGAATCCGGCAGCACCCCGGCGGCCGCTGATTCCTACGCGTCCCAGCACATCCCGGCACCTCCGCCGGCACCGCCTTCCCCGCCTGCGCCCCCCTCGCCGGGTGCGGCTTTCATGTCGGCGCGGGCCGTCATGCCCTCCCCGGAGCCCTGGGGTTTCGCCCCGCCGCCCGTGGCCAACACCGAGCGCTACGACGAGCGCAGCGACAACCCGGTGCAGCGCACCAGCGAGCAGCCGGTGTCCACCTTTTCCATTGATGTCGACACCGGCAGCTACAGCAACGTGCGCCGGATGCTGCGCAACGGCATCCGCCCGCCGGCTGATGCGGTGCGCGCCGAGGAGTTCATCAACTACTTCTCCTATGGCCATGCCGCACCCGAATCGGCGGATGCGCCGTTCCAGGTCAGCACCGAGCTGGCACCGGCGCCGTGGAACCCCCGCCGCCACCTGCTGATGATCGGCATCAAGGGCTATGACGTGCCCAGGCTGGAGCTGCCGCCGGCCAACCTGGTGTTCCTGATCGACACCAGCGGGTCGATGAACAGCCACGACAAACTGCCGCTGCTCAAGCAGGCCTTTGCCGAGCTGGTGGGTCAGCTGCGGGCCCAGGACCGGGTATCGATCGTCGCCTATGCCGGCAGCGCCGGGGTGGTGCTGCCGCCCACGCCCGGTGACCGCCATGACGAGATCAATGCCGCCATCGCCCGTCTGCAGGCCAGCGGCAGCACCAACGGCGGCGACGGCATGCGGGTGGCCTATTCCCTGGCCCGCCAGTCGTTCGTGGAGGACGGGGTGAACCGGGTGATCCTGGCCAGCGACGGCGATTTCAACGTCGGCAACGTCGACGGCGGCACGCTGGAAACCCTGGTGGGCGACCGTCGCCGTGACGGCATTGCCCTCACGGTACTGGGCTTTGGCCAGGGCAATTACAACGACGCCCTCGCCCAGCGCCTGGCCCAGGCCGGCGACGGCAAGCTGGCCTATATCGACACCCTGCGCGAAGCGCGCAAGGTGTTGGTGGAGGAGATGTCGGCCACGCTGCTGACCATTGCCAACGACGTCAAGATCCAGCTTGAGTTCAACCCGGCACAGGTCGCCGAGTACCGTTTGATCGGCTACGAGAACCGCCTGCTGCAGCGCGAGGACTTCGACAACGACCGCGTGGACGCCGGCGACATTGGCGCAGGCCACGAGGTCACCGCTCTGTACGAGGTGGCGCTGGTGGGCTCGGGCGGCGAACGCCTGCCTGCCCTGCGCTACGGCACCGCTCCCACCGCCACGGACGGCCACGGAGACGAACTGGCCCACCTGCGGCTGCGCTACAAGCTGCCCGGCCAGGAGGCCAGCCGGCTGATCGAAACCCCGGTGACCCGCGACAGCATGCGCAGCCGCCCGGGCCCGCAGCTGCGCTTCGCCGCCTCGGTGGCCGCCTTCGCCGATGCACTGCGCGGCGGCGCGCAGATCGATGGCTGGGACTGGGAGGAGATCGAAGCCGCCGCTCGCGCATCTGTGGGCGAGGATCCGTGGCAGCTGCGGGCCGAGCTGGTGGAACTGATCGGCACCGCCCGGCGGCAGGTGCAGGCCGCGGAATCGGCCACCGGCCCCGCCCGCTGAGCCGAGTGACGGCCGTGGAATCAGCTGCCAATCGCGTCGAACGGCTGGGGGCTTCCGTACAGGAAGCCCTGGCCGTACAGGCAGCCCAGGCGCCGCAGCACATCGCGCTGCCGCGCCGTTTCCACGCCCTCACCGATGGTTTCGATGCCAATGGTTCCGGCCAGCGCCAGGATCGCCCGCACGAGGGCAAGACTCTCAGCGCGCGCCTCGCCCTCCAGGCCGGCCACGAAGCTCTGGTCGATCTTGAGCGACTGGATGGGGAACCGGTGCAGGTAGGACAGCGCGGAAAAGCCGGTGCCGAAGTCATCCAGGAGGGCCACCACGCCGCGCTCGCGCAGCGCATTGAGCATGCGCAGCGCGCGCGGCGCGTCGTCGAGCAGCGCCACCTCGGTGATCTCGATCCGCAGCCGCGCCGGATCCACCCGCTCCATGTCCAGCAGCGACAGCAGTCGGTCGGCGAAGTCGTCGGAATGGAAATGCCGCGGCGACACGTTGATTGAGACATAGCCTTCGCCCGGCGTGCGCAGCAGCCTGGCCACATCCTGGTACAGCAGCCAGTCCACCTGCTCGATCAGCCCGGTGTCCTCGCCCACGCCGATGAAATCGGCCGGGGTGAGGATGCCGCGGATCTCGTGGTTCCAGCGCAGCAGGGCTTCATGCCCCACCACCTTGCCGTCGGACAGCCGCACGATCGGCTGGAAATACGGTTCGAACGCGCGCTTGTTGATCGCCCGGCGCAGGTCGGCCTCCAGGTCCAGCAGGCGCGTGGCCTCGGCGCGCATGGCTTCGTCGAACACAGCGCTGCGGGCGCGGCCGCGCTCCTTGGCCCGGTACATGGCCGCATCGGCATCGCGGATCATTTCCTCGCCGTAGCGGTAACGCGGCTGCCACACGGAAATGCCGATGCTGGCGGAGGGAAACAGCTCCCGCCCCGCAATCCAGACCGGCCGCGACAGCTCACGCAACAGGCGCGCGGCCACCGATTCGGCCGCGTCCACCGTGGCCACGTTTTCCAGCAGCACGGCGAACTCGTCGCCGCCCAGGCGGGCCACGGTGTCGTTGGCGTTCAACGCCCGCCGCACCCGACGCCCGGCCTCGATCAGCATGTCGTCGCCAGCCGCGTGGCCGACCGAATCGTTGACCAGCTTGAACCGGTCCAGATCCATGAACAGCACGGTGAAGGGAATCGACCCCGGCTCGTGCATGCGGGTGATCGCCGCGTCCAGCTTCTCCAGCAGGTGGGCGCGGTTGGGCAGACCGGTGAGGTCATCATGGCGGGCCTGGTCGAGCAGCCGCTGCTCGGCCCGCATGCGCTCGCCGATCTGGGCGCGCAGCTCGCGATTGGCCTCCTTCAGCTCGCGGGTGCGGGTTTCCACCCGGAACTCCAGCTGTGCATGCGCCGAACGCAGCGAATCCTGCGCCCGCTTGCGCGACAGGGCGATGCCGATGTGCTGGGCCACGAAGGTCAGCAGTTCCTGGTCACGCTGCCCGAAATGGATCTTCGGCGAATGGCTCTGCACGGCGATCACCCCCACCACCTCGCCGTCCAGCTCCAGCGGCACGCCCAGCCAGCTGTGGGCGAGCGCGCCGTAGCTGACCAGATCACCGCTGGCCTCCAGCCGGGCGATGGCGGCGCGGTCCGCCAGCAGCGCGCGGCCGGTATTGATCACGTACTCGGTCAAACCCCGGGTCAGCGGCCGCGATTCCCGCACCGGATCGCGCGCATCCACGGAATAGGGAAACTCGATGCGCTGACCATCGCCCGACAGCATGGCCACGTAGAAATTCTTTGCATACAACAGGCCATCCACCAGCTCGTGCACGTCGGCGTGGAACCGTTCCAGGCTGACCGCGGTCACCGACAGTTCGCTGATACGGAACAGCGCCCGCTGCAGCCGCTCGGAACGCTGGCGCTCGACCACCTCGGCCTTCAGCACGGTATTGGCGCGCTGCAGTTCCAGCGTGCGCTCGGCGACCCGGCGCTCCAGCTCGCTGCGGGCCTTGCGGCGATCGAGCGCGGTGAGAATGTGCTGGGCAACGTATTCCAGCAGCGCGCGATCCTCGTCCGAATACACGTTCGCCCGCGCGTAGCTCTGCACCACGATCGCCCCGCTCACCTTTCCGTCGCGATGCATGGGCACGCCCAGCCAGTCGGCACTGTCCGGCCCCAGGCGCGTATCGCGGGCGACATTCAGGGCCTTGCGGACCGTGGTCGACGGCCCCCGCCACGCCCGTCCATCGCGCAGCAGCGCCGCGGTGAGGCTGGTGGGGATTTCCTCCAGCACGATCTCCTCCGCCGGATCACATTGCCAGGGGTCGTTCTGGTCCACGAAGTAGAGAAACCGGGCCACTTCCCGCGCCGGGTCGTACAGCACGATGTATAGGTTGTCCGCCGACATCAGCGAAGCCACCACCGCGTGGATGCGCTCGAGCATCTCGTCCATGTCCAATTGCGACCCGGACAGGTCGGCGATGCCGTACAGGGCCTGCAGCAGGCGTTCGGACTTGCGCAGGGCCTGCACCTGGCCGGCCCCACTCTCGGCGCGCACGAAGGTGCCGATCATCCACGGCGCCAGGCGCTGCCAGCGGGCTTCGGCCTCCGGCATCAATCCGGGGATGGGATCTGCGGCCACGGCAACCGTGCTGTCGCCCTCCACGCAGCGGATATCCAGGGTGGGGGCGCCCCCGTTTGTCACCGCTGTGCTAACCGCGGACCCGGCCAGCAACTGTGCAGCACGCTCCGGCAGAAGCGGATCACAGGGGCCACTGGCCAGGCAGCCCTGCGCGCTGCCCCCGCGCCAGGCCAGCGCCACGGCACAGCCATCGGGCAGCAGCGCGGCGAGCATCTCGACCAGCGCACCGGCAACCTCCGCCCGCGTCGAGGGCCCGCCTGTCATTCTCCCCACTCCACCCAAGCCAGCATCCAGGCCAACAGGGCCTGTCCCTGTCGTCCCCCTTGCCAACGTCAAAACCGGCCCGAACAGGCAAGTGCCCGGCCAGGTGGCCAATCCAGCGCCGGCCGGCTTCCCGTTCGCCGCGCCAGCGCTTAACCTGCCCCCAGTGAAGGATTCACTTGCCCCTGCCCCGGTCATCGATGCGCCCAGCGACGAGGTGCTGATGCAGGCCTACGCCAACGGCGAGGCCGCCGCGTTCGAGCAGCTCTATGGGCGCCACCGGCAGCGTCTGTACCGGTTCCTGGTAGCCCAGCTGCGCGATCCGGCACTGGCCGACGAGGTGTTCCAGGACGTGTGGCAGCGGGTCATCGGTGCCCGCGCCAGCTGGAGTCCGGAAGGCGACTTCGCCTCCTGGCTCTACCGCATTGCCCGCAACCGCCTGGCCGATCACTGGCGCGCCCGCCAGCACCGCCCGTCTCCGCCGGAAGATGCCGAGGAGCGCCTGGCCCACATGACCGATGGCCAGACGCCGGAACGCAGCCTGTCCGAGTTCGAGCGGCGGCGCCAGCTGCAGCTGGCGCTGGACGACCTTCCGCCGGAACAGCGCGAAGTGATCCTGTTGCGCCTGGACCAGGAACTGAGCCTGGAGGAAATCGGGGAAGTGACCGGCGTGGGCCGGGAAACAGCGAAATCCAGGCTCCGCTATGCCATGGAAAAACTGCGCGCGAGGCTGACCCCATGAGCCATCGCCACGACCCGCTGAGTCCGGAAGAACGCGCCATGGCCGAGGCGCTGGCACGCGCCCTGCCGCGCAACGGACCAACGCCGGAGGTCGACGCCGCGGTGCTGGCCAGCGCCCGCGCGGCGCTCTCCGGACAGGCAACATCGCCTGCAACCCGCCGCCGGCGACGCTGGCCGGCGGCGCTGGGCGTGGCCGCTTCGCTGGTGTTTGCCGTCGGCATCGCCTGGCAGCTGCGCCCCGTGCCGCAGGAAGCGATCCCGGCAATGGGTGAGGGCCCCCTGCCGTCAGGTTCAGCCCAGGCGCCCGCAGACTCATCCGCCGCTCCGTCCCCGGTCCACACCCGGCCCGCTGCCGAGGCCGTGCGCCCCCCCGTACCCGCCCCGGCACCCACCGCGGCCGATGCGCCCCCGGCAGAGGCACCTGCGAAGGCTCCGGCGCGTCCACCTGCCGCAGAGCAGGCCCCCAAGGCCGCCGCGCGCACCCACCGCGCACCGTCTCCAAGCGCGGATAACAGGCAGACAGCGCCGGCGCCGACGGAAGCGCAGACCGTGCGGCCCGCTCCCACCTCCCCCCCGGCTCCCCGTCCCGAAGCCCATAGCGCAGCGCCGGCCAGTGCCCTGCGCCTGGAGTCGCAGCGCGAGATCACGTCCCGG
>DXCY01000169.1 GCA_019115725.1 Candidatus Luteimonas excrementigallinarum | reverse complement strand
TCGGCCGCGTAGGGCCGACCTACACGGGGGCCGACGGCTGGGTGGTTGAATCAGAACGCAGTGGCCGGGGCCTGCTTCACGTGCTCTTCCAGCCACGCGTCGGTCTCGTACAGCATGTGCAGGATCGATTCGCGGGCGCGGTAGCCGTGCGATTCGTTGGGCAGCATCACCAGGCGCGCCTGGCCGCCCATGCCCTTGATCGCGGCGAACATGCGCTCGCTCTGCATCGGGAAGGTGCCGGAGTTGTTGTCGTCCTCGCCGTGGATGATCAGCATCGGCTCGTTGATCAGGTCGGCGTGGTGGAACGGCGACATGGTCAGGTAGGTGTCCTTGGCATCCCAGTAGTTGCGTTCCTCGGCCTGGAAACCGAACGGCGTGAGGGTGCGGTTGTAGGCACCGCTGCGGGCGATGCCGGCGCGGAACAGGTCGCTGTGGGCCAGCAGGTTGGCGGTCATGAAGGCGCCATAGGAATGGCCACCCACGGCAATGCGGTCCGGGTCGGCGACGCCGCGGCGGACCACTTCATCCACCGCCGCCTGGGCGCTGGCCACCAGCTGCTCCACGTAGGTGTCGTTGGGCTCGGCATCGCCCTCGCCTACGATCGGCATGGCCGGGCCGTCGAGCACGGCGTAGCCGCGGGCCAGGAAGCCCAGCGGGCCCCAGTAGCTGATGCGGTTGAAGGCGTGCGGCGAACCGCTCACCTGGCTGGCGGCATCGGCGGAGCGGAACTCGCGCGGGTAGGCCCACATCAGGGTCGGCAACGGGCCGTCGCGTTCGGCGTCGTAGCCGGCCGGCAGGTACAGGGTGGCAGTGAGCTCCACGCCGTCCGCGCGGGTGTAGCGGATCTGCTCCTTGCTCACGTCGCGCAACTGCGGGGTCGGGTGCGGGAAATCGGTCAGGGCCACCGGCTCGGCAGCATCCGCCGCCAGGTCCAGGACGTAGATATTGGTGGGCTCGACCGGGGATTCGCGGGTCAGCAGCAGGCGGGTGCCGGCGGCGTCCAGCAGGGTGGCTGGCCGCTCCAGGTACGGCGCCTGGGAATGGAACAGGCGGGTGGATTCCTTCGTGGCCAGGTCGAACCGGTCAACGAACGGGCGGTCGCCCTCGGGCGAGGCGCCGTTGCCGATCAGGAACAGGCTGTTGCCGTCCGGACCGGTGAGCAGGCGGCCGTTGCCAGCCTCGTCGGACACCAGCACCGGGCGGCCGGGATCGCCGTAGCGGTCTTCGGACGAGCGGTCGAACAGCAGTTCCGGCGCGCGCTCCGGGTGGTCCGGGGCAATGCGCCACTGGCGGGTCTGGCGGTCGCGCCACCAGAACTCATCGACCAGCGCCAGATCACCGCTGCCCCAGGTGGCGCCGCGG
This sequence comes from Candidatus Luteimonas excrementigallinarum, assembly GCA_019115725.1. GTDB lineage: Bacteria > Pseudomonadota > Gammaproteobacteria > Xanthomonadales > Xanthomonadaceae > Luteimonas > Luteimonas excrementigallinarum. The sequence continues at coordinate 2,431 of DXCY01000169.1, read as the reverse complement.
TAGCGGTAGCCGAGATCCATCAGCTTCACCGGCGCATCGGCGAACGGCGCGGCATGGGTGAACACGCTGTCGCGCACCTCGGCCTCGACCGCGGGGTCGCCCCCGTCCTGGGCTTCGGCCCAGACCAGGGTGGCGGGGGCGTCGGCGCGCCATTCGATCCGGCGCACGCCGGTGGCCACCGCGTCGCGACCCGAGGGCAGGCCCTCGATCAGCGGCAACGCGGCCACTTCGTGCACCAGCGCGCCGCTGGCGCTGTCGCGCACTTCGATCCTGCGCGGGAAGCTCCAATACGGCACCTGGTAGGAGAACGGCCGCTCGATCCGCTGGCTGAGCAGGTACTGGCCGTCCGGCGAAGCGGCCAGGCCGGTGTAGAGGTCGGGCCCGCCCAGCGGGGTCACGCTGCCATCCAGGGCCACGATGGCCGGCTGGCTGCGCAGGTAATGCTCGAACACCTGGGCATCGTGCGCGTTGGCCAGCAGGTCCTGATAAGTACGCAGCTGGGTGACTTCGCCGCCCGGGCCGGTTTCCTGGATATTGGGGCCGGTCGGCACGCCATCGCTGGCCGGCGCATCGCCCTGCCCTTCGGGACGCAGCTGCACCAGCAGGCGCTCGCCGCCGGGCATCCAGTCAAAGCCGCTACCGGACACCGCGTTGAGCGGCTGGCTGACCAGGCGGCGGGCGCTCAGGCCTTCCACGTCCACCAGCCACAGCTCGACCGCGCCGGCGCGGTTGTCCACGTGGGTGAAGGCGATATGGCGCTGGTCGGGCGACCAGGACAGCGAAGCCAGGGCCAGCGGCTGCGGCAGGCCCTGCACCGGGCGCGGTTCCCCGCCTTCGACCGGCTGCAGCGCCAGGCCGGTGCCGAAGGAGAAGCGGCTCTGCGAATAGGTGCGCGGATTGATTCGCGTACCGGCCAGGCGCAGCTCCGGCTGGGCGACCACATCGATGCCGGGCAGCGAGGGGGTCTCGACGAAAGCGATGATGTCGTGGCGCGGCGAAAGCAGCATCTGCGGCGCGCTGGGCGCGTCCACGATGGCCTGCAGCTCCGGCGGCGGCAGCAGGTAGCCGCCGTGGGCGGTGTTGGCGGCGGCGGGCGCGCTGCCCGCCTGGGCCAGCAGGACCGGCGGGGCCAGCAGCAGGCTGGCGGCAACCAACGGGGCGGCAAGGTACCGAAGTGCGGGTTTGGCCATCGGGCTGATCATCCTGGACAGGGTCAAACCCCCAGCTTAGCCGCTGGGGGTCGGGATTCCCCGTGGCTTCGGTCATGGCGCGGGGCCGTCGGGGGCGTAGCCCCGACCTGCGGCCGCTGGGCCGGGGGCGTCGCCCGTAGGTCGGCCCTACGCGGCCGACGCAATCCCGGGGGCCCTCAGATCCCGGGGGCCCTCAGATCCCGGCGGCCCCTCAGTCGGGGGCGTAGCCCCGACCTACAGGCAACACAGTTTCCGGGAACCCTTCAGACGCAATTCCCTATAATGGGACGTTCCGCCGAGGGGCGCTGCGACCGTGGAAACAGCACGGCCAGGCTCGGCGGGATCTGAACGCGAACGGCGCCCGGTTGCCTTTACCCTCCCCCGCGATGGCGGCGGGAACTGAACCGGAGCAGACATGAACGCACAGGTTAAGACCTTCTCCCAGGACGGCGACTACAAGGTTGCCGATATTTCGCTGGCCGACTGGGGCCGCAAGGAAATCGACATTGCCGAGCACGAGATGCCGGGCCTGATGTCGATCCGCCGCAAGCACGCACCCAGCGCCCCGCTCAAGGGCGTGCGCGTGACCGGCTCGCTGCACATGACCATCCAGACCGCGGTGCTGATCGAGACCCTGAACGACATCGGCGCCGATGTGCGCTGGGCCTCGTGCAACATCTTCAGCACCCAGGACCACGCGGCCGCGGCGATTGCCGCCGGTGGCACCCCGGTGTTCGCCTGGAAGGGCGAGACGCTGGAGGAATACTGGGACTGCACCCTGGACGCGCTGAGCTTCCCCGACGGCAAGGGCGGCTTCCTCGGCCCGCAGATGGTGGTGGACGACGGCGGCGACGTGACCCTGCTGATCCACAAGGGCTACGAGCTGGAACAGGGCGACGAGAGCTTCGTCAACAGCCCGGCCAGCAGCCACGAGGAGCAGGTGATCAAGAACCTGCTCAAGCGCGTGGCCACCGAGCGCCCGGGCTTCTGGACCACCGTGGTCCGCGACTGGAAGGGCGTGTCGGAAGAGACCACCACCGGCGTCAACCGCCTCTACCAGCTGGCCCAGCAGGGCAAGCTGCTGGTACCGGCGATCAACGTCAACGATTCGGTCACCAAGTCGAAGTTCGACAACCTGTACGGCTGCCGCGAGTCGCTGGCCGATGGCCTCAAGCGCGCGCTCGACGTGATGCTGGCCGGCAAGGTGGCGGTGGTGTGCGGCTACGGCGACGTGGGCAAGG
>DXCY01000168.1 GCA_019115725.1 Candidatus Luteimonas excrementigallinarum | reverse complement strand
AGCTTGTCCGGCCCGCAGGCCGCGGTTTTTACTGGCCATACCCAGTAAAAGTGGCGGATAACCCCATGGTTGATGGCATCCCTCTGCGCCCGGATCAGTTCACTTCGACCCAGGAGCGCGACCAGTCCCTGGCCCACGATGGATCTCCGGCACCGGAGGACAGCGTTCCCCACACCGTCGAAAAAGGCGACTGGATCAGCAAAATCATGGCCGAACATGGCCTGAGCTATCCCGAAGACCTCGATGTTTTCTACGAGTACAACCCGCAGTTCGCTCCGTCGGGCGACCGGGATATCGACCTGATTTTCCCGGGAGAGGTCATCTATCTGCCGGCTGATGCCACCGGCGGGCCCGATGGCGACGAGGCCACGCCGGTCGAGCAGGACGTGGGTGTTACCGGCGCGGAATCGCCACCGACCAACGGCACCACCAGCACCTCCAATGCCGATGGCACGGCGACCTACCAGAATCACCAGAATGGTTACCCCGTCGGACCGCCGTACACCGCTTACGAGGCGGCGAATGGAAATCCCGTCAACGGCACGATGGTGGATGCCAACGGCGGCATGATCCGGACCGATGCACAGGGCAATCCGGCCACCGGCTGGGTTCCGGTGGCCGGCAATCCCGGCTCGCCGATCACCTACGCCTACTACGTGGACGGTCGTCCGGTGAAGACCGATACCGTTATCCGCGACGACGGCACGCCGCCGCCCAGTCCGCCCGATCGCGTGGAAGAAGACTTCGCCGGCGAGCCGATCGGAACCGGCTGGTACCCCGTCAATGGCAGCTCAAGCGGTGCGTCCTACGCCTACTTCGTGGATGGCCAGCGGATCGATGCTCCCACCGTGACCTCGCCGCCCGTGGATGGCAGCCCGCCGAACATTGCTCCACCCGCGCCGCAGAACGGCACCGTGATGGTCAGCGGCCCGGACCAGTCCGGCAATGCCACTTTCCAGAGCTACAGGGACGGCGAGCCGCTGGGCGACCCGTTCCAGGCGCCGGTGGCCGACAACGGCATGCCGAAGAACCACGAGATCGTCAACGTGGATGGCGGCGCGGTCATGACCGGATCCGACGGCCAGCCGGTGACCGGTTGGGTCGGCGAATCCGGTGCCGCCGGCGTCCAGCAGACCTATACGTATTACGTGAACGGGATGCCCACCACCTCCACCCACGAGGGCACCGAGCCTCCGGCCGAGCCGCCCGAGCCCACGGAAACCGACTATGCCAACAAGCCGGTTGATACCGGCTGGTACGTGGTCAATGGCAGCTCGCAGGGCGTGCTGATGGGGTATTACATCGATGGCCACCGCATCGACGTGCCCACCACGGTCAATGGCAGCAGCGACGATCCGCCGCCACAGATCCCGCCCGGCGAGCCGGGCGAATAACTGCCCTGCCTGGGTGCTGGTGGTTGTAGGTCGGGGCTACGCCCCCGACGCCGCGTGAATCCTCAGGGCGTGTGGCCCAGGCAGCGGTTGAAGAACGCTTCGCCCAGCCGGTAGCGGTGCAGCGCATCACGGCCGCGCAGGCCGTGCTTGGCACCCGGGTAGGTCATCAGCTCGAACGCGGTGCCGGCCTGCTGCAGCTGGCTCATCAGCTGGGTGGCGTTGGAGAACAGCACGTTGTCATCGGCCATGCCGTGGATCAGCAGCAGGCTGCCGGAGCGGATGTTGTCCGCATGGGTGAACACGCTGGCCTCGCGGTAACCCTCCGGGTTGTCCTGCGGCGTGTGCATGTAGCGCTCGGTGTAGTGGGTGTCGTACAGGGCCCAGTCGGCCACCGGTGCGCCGGAGATGCCGCAGGCGTAATGGTCGGGCGCCTTGGCCAGCAGCATCAGGGTCATGTAACCGCCGTTGGACCAGCCGTGCACGCCGATCCGTGCCGGATCCACCCACGGCTGCCCGCGCAGCCACTCCACTCCGCGCACCTGGTCTTCCACCTCCACCGTGCCCTGGCTGCGATACAGCGCCCCGGCAAACTCCGCCCCGCGCCCCGGCGTGCCGCGGTTGTCGATCGAAAACACCACATAGCCGCGCTGGGCCAGGTACTGGTTGAACAGCGCGTCGCCGCGCGAGGCCCAGGCATTGGTCACCGTGCGCCCCACCGGCCCGCCGTATACGTGCACCACCACCGGATACTGGCGCGAGGCATCGAAATCCGCCGGCTTGATCAGGCTGTAGTGCAGCGGGGTGCGTTCGTCGGCGGCGGTCATCGTGCCGAACTCCGTCGGCAGGTGGGCATCGATGAAGGCGGCGTACGGGTGATCGGGATCGGCCGGATCGTTCTCCACCAGCGAAGCGATCAGGCTGCCGTCGTTGCGGCGCAGTTCCACCTGGGGCAGTGACTCCACGCTCGACCAGCTGTCCACGTACACGCTGGCGTTGCGGGCGAAGCTGGCCGCGTGCGTGCCCGGCTGCTGCGACAGGCGCACGATGTCGCCGCCGGCCAGCGGCACTGCGTTAACGTGCATCTCCAGCGGCGCGTCCGGGCTGCCGGAGAAATACACCAGGCCGGCCTCCTCATCCACCGCCAGCAGCCCGGCCACCGGCCAGTCGCCCGATGTCAGCGGCACCAGGTTGGTGCCGTCTTCGTCGGCAACGTACAGGTGCTGGAAGCCGCTGCGCTCCGAGCTCCACAGGATCCGCCCGTCCTTGAGGAAGCGCAGGCTGTTGTGCAGCGGCACCCAGGTGTCGGCGGTCTCGGTGATCAGCGTGCGCTGCGCGCCGTTTTCCAGTGTCACCTCGATCAGCTCCAGGGTCTGCTGGTCGCGGCTCTGGCGCTGGAACGCCAGACGCTGCGGATCGCGCCAGTCCACCCGGGCCAGGTAGATGTCGGTGTCTTCGCCCAGGTCGATCCACTGCGGCTGCGCGCCCTGGCGCGGGGCAATCACGCCCAGCTGTACCAGCACGTTCGGATCGCCGGCGAAGGGGTAGCGCTGCTCGATCACCTCGGTGCGGTCCGGATACACCTCGTAGCGGCGGTGGATCGAGACCGGGGATTCATCGATGCGTGCAAACGCGATCGCCGAATCGTCAGGCGCCCACCAGTAGCCGGTGTGCCGGGCCATCTCCTCGTCGGCCACGAACTCGGCCACACCGTTGCCGATCACGTCCGAGCCGTCACTGGTCAGCTGGATCTCGCGCCCATCGGCCAGGTCGATCACCCACAGGTTGCGCTCGCGGATGAAACTGACGAACCCGCCGCGGGGCGACAGCCGCGGATCGGTGGCGAAGCCGCCGCCGTTGGTCAGCTGGCGTACCGCCTCGCTGCCCTGCGCGGCCAGGTCATACAGGTACAGCTCCCCGCCCAGCGGAAACAGCAGCCGCTGCGCATCCGGGGCCCACTGGTAATCCACGATCCCGCTCAGCCCGGCGATGCGCTGGCGCTCGCGTCGCGCCTTCTCCTCGTCGCTCAGCTGCTCCTCGCCCGGCAGCACCACTGATGAATCCACCAGCATCCGGGTCTGGCCACTGTCGATGTGGTACTCCCACAGGTCCAGCCGGTTGCGGTCGTCATCGCGCCCGCGCAGGAAGGTCACCCGTGACCCGTCCGGCGCCACCTGCGGGCGCATCAGCGTGGGCCCGGCCAGCGGCGCGTCGCCGGTGATCGCCTCCAGCGTCAGCTGACCCTCATTGGCCAGGGTGGAATTGGGCGTGGTGGCAGCGGCGATCATCAGAGTGGCGGCAGCAAGCAGTTGGCGCATGGAGTCCTCGGGCGAAGCGTTTTCATCGTGCGGGCAAGTCTACCTGCAGCCTGCAGGCCCCGATCCGGCGCGGCGAGGTCCTCACCGCTTGCCGAACAGCTGTTTCTTTTCCTCGTCGGTCATCGGCTTGCCCAGGTTCGGATTCACCTCACGGGCCAGCGCGTAGGCCCGCTGCGTGGCGGGGCGGGCGGCGATCGCTTCCTGCCAGCGCACCACGTTGGGGTAGGGCGCCATATCCACTGGAGCGCTGTCGTACACGTTGATCCACGGATACGTCGCCATGTCGGCGATCGAATACTCCGCCCCGGCCAGGAATTCGCGTCCTTCCAGCCGCGTATCCAGCACCTTCAGCAGCCGGTTCACCTCGTTCTTGTAGCGCTCCATCGCATAGCCGATCCGCTCCGGCGCGTACACGTGGAAATGCCCGTACTGCCCACTCATCGGCCCCAGGCCGGCCATCTGCCAGAACAGCCATTCCAGCGCCTGGATCCGCTCGCGCGGCTCCGTCGGCAGGAATTTGCCGGTCTTTTCCGCCAGGTACATCAGGATCGCGCCGGATTCGAACACACTCTGCGGCGCGCCGCCGTCCGCCGGCTGGTGGTCCACGATCGCCGGCATCTTGTTGTTCGGCGAGATTTCCAGGAATTCCGGCTTGAACTGGTCGCCGTTGCCGATGTTCACCGGCTTGACGTTGTATTCCAGCCCGGCCTCCTCCAGCAGCAGCGTCACCTTGTGGCCGTTGGGCGTGGGCCAGTAATAGAGATCGATCATCGTCGTCGGCACTCCGGAAATGGGGGATCCCCGAGTCTATCCCCCGCCGCCGTAGCCCCGCGTGCAACGCAGCGTCTCCACCGACCTACAATGGGCGGATGGATGTTTCCCACCTGATCGACGGCCTCAACGCCGACCAGCGGCAGGCCGTGACCGCCGAGCCCGGGCACTATCTGGTGCTGGCGGGCGCCGGCTCGGGCAAGACCCGCGTGCTCACCCACCGCATCGCCTGGCTCAACGAGGTCCACGGCGTGCCCGCACACGGCATCTTCGCGGTCACCTTCACCAACAAGGCGGCCGCCGAGATGCGCCAGCGCACCAGCGCGCTGCTGGAGCGCAGCGGTGCCGGGCCGGTCACGCGCGGCATGTGGATCGGTACCTTCCACGGCCTGGCCCACCGCCTGCTGCGCCTGCACTGGCAGGACGCGAAGCTGCCGGAAGGCTTCCAGATCCTCGATTCCGACGACCAGCAGCGCCTGGTCAAGCGCGTCGTGCAGCAGCTGGAACTGGACGAGGCCCGCTTCCCGCCGCGCCAGATCGCCTGGTGGATCAACGCCCAGAAGGATGAAGGCCGCCGCCCGCAGCATATCCAGGCCGACCAGGACGAATGGTCCAGCGCCATGCACCGCAGCTACGAGCTCTACCAGGAGCGCTGCGACCGGGCGGGCCTGGTGGATTTCGCCGAGCTGCTGCTGCGCGCCCACGAGCTGCTGCGCGACAACCCGCCCATCCTCGACCACTACCGCCACCGCTTCGGCCAGATCCTGGTGGATGAGTTCCAGGACACCAACGCCATCCAGTACGCCTTCATCCGCGTGCTGGCCGGCAGCACCGGCAAGGTGTTCGTGGTTGGCGATGACGACCAGGCCATCTACGGCTGGCGCGGCGCCAAGGTGGAGAACGTGCAGCGCTTCCTCAAGGATTTCGGGGCCGATGACGGCAACGGCGCGCAGACCATCCGCCTGGAACAGAACTACCGCTCCAGCGCCAACATTCTGGACGCCGCCAACGCGGTCATCGCCCACAACCCGGACCGCCTCGGCAAGCGCCTGTGGACCGACAGCGGGCAGGGCGAGCCGGTGGATCTGTACGCCGCCTACAACGAGGTGGATGAGGCCCGTTTCGTGGTCGAACGGATCAAGCAGTGGGTGCGCGACGGCGGCAGCCACGGCGACTGCGCCATCCTCTACCGCTCCAACGCCCAGTCGCGCGCGCTGGAAGAACAGCTGATCGGCGAGGAAATCCCGTACCGCGTGTACGGCGGCGTGCGCTTCTTCGAGCGCGCTGAAATCAAGGACACCCTGGCCTATCTGCGCCTGGTGGCCAATCGCGCCGATGACGCCGCCTTCGAGCGCGCGGTGAACACCCCCACCCGCGGTATCGGCGACCGCACCCTGGATGCCGTGCGCCAGACCGCCCGCGCCGCCGGCCTGTCGCTGTGGGATGCCTCGCAGCGCTGCAGCCAGGATGCCAGCCTCGCTGCGCGCGCCCGCAACGCCCTGGCCGGCTTCCACGCCCTGATCGACGACCTCGCCAACGAGGTTGAATCCATGCCGCTGCCGGAAAAGATCGACCACGTGCTGGCCCGCTCCGGCCTGCGCGAGCACTGGTCGCGCGAAAGCCGCGGCGTGCTCGATTCCGAATCACGCACCGACAACCTGGACGAGCTGGTGTCGGTGGCCTCGCGCTTCGTCCGCGGTGACGACGAGGAGGCCGAAGGCCTGACCGAACTGGTCGCCTTCCTCGCCTACGCCTCGCTGGAGGCTGGCGAAGGCCAGGCGCAGTCGGGCGAAGACGGGGTGCAGCTGATGACCCTGCACAGCGCCAAGGGCCTGGAATTCCCGCTGGTGTTCCTGGTGGGCATGGAGGAGGGCCTGTTCCCCAACCAGCGCTCGGTCGACGAGGTCGGCCGGCTGGAGGAAGAGCGCCGCCTGGCCTACGTGGGCATCACCCGCGCCCGGCAGAAACTGGTGCTGTGCTACGCCGAATCCCGCCGCCTGCACGGCCAGGACATGTTCGGCATGCCCTCGCGTTTCCTGCGCGAGATTCCCGGCAAGCTGCTGCACGAGGTGCGCCCGAAGGTTGGCGTCTCACGCCCCGCGTTCGGCGGCGCCCCGCGGCGCAACGCCGGCCATGCGGTGGTGGATGAAAACCCCGGCATCGGCATTGGCCAGGGCGTCACCCATCCCAAATTCGGCGACGGCGTGGTGACCGATATCGAAGGCTCCGGCGCGCATGCCCGCGTGCAGGTGAATTTCGACGATGTCGGCAGCAAGTGGCTGGTGCTGGCGTACGCCAATCTCAAATAACGGATTGGCGTTGCGATCGCCCGTGTCGGCCACGTAGGGCCGACCTGCGTGGGCCGCTCCTTCCGGGTCGTAGGTCGGGGCTACGCCCCCGACGCCCGCGCCACCCCGTAACCCGCGCATCGCCGGCGCGTACAATCCGCGCATGATCGATCTGCACCACCACCTGCTTCCCGGCATCGACGATGGCGCAGCCGATCTGGCCATGGCCCTGGAAATGGCCCGCATGGCCGTGGACGACGGCATCCACACCGTCGCCTGCACCCCGCACATCTACCCCGG
>DXCY01000167.1 GCA_019115725.1 Candidatus Luteimonas excrementigallinarum | reverse complement strand
TCGTCCAGATCGCCCTTGAACGTCAGCCGGCGATGGATATCGTTGCCGGCGCCCGGCTTGCCGTCGGGGTTGAGCGCCAGGTCCACCAGCACGTCGTCCAGCGGCCACTGCTTGCGCGCGGCGTACATCTTCAGGGTGATCGCGGTGCACGCGCCCAGCGCGGACAGGGTCAGCTGCATCGGGTCCGGCGCGGTGTCGCCGCCGCCCAGCGCCTCCGGCTCATCGGCCTGCCAGCGGTGGCCGGCCGGGTTGCTCAGTTCAACGATGTAATCGGTCGCGGTCGATTGCGCGCGCACGCGGGCCACATCTGCCATGGTGTCCTCCTCGGGTGGATCCCCTCACCATACCCGCCCGCCCCCTTGCACATGCGCCCCCGCGCGGAGAAAAATTTCCTTCCATTCCCTGCCTGCTTCCACGATGCATCCCTGCCTGAGTTGCGGCGCCTGCTGTGCGCACTACCGCGTGGCCTTCCACTGGCTGGAGCTGGATGACTCCACCCCCGGCGGCGTGCCGGCCGCGCTGGCCGAGCGGCTTGATCCGCACCAGCTGTGCATGCGCGGCACCCGCAGTACACCCGTGCGCTGCGTGGCGCTGGATGCGGAGATCGGCGTGCGCTCGCGCTGCACCATCCATCCGCAGCGGCCCTCGGTGTGCCGGGAAGTGGAAGCGTCGTGGGAGCACGGAAGCGCGAGCGGACAGTGCGACAGGGCCCGCATCGCCCACGGCCTGGCCCCACTGACCGTCGCCGACTGGGCCTGGCAGGGAGAGACCGCCAACGACGACGGTCCGGACGATCGCAGCGGCCCGCAGCCACCGCCCGCGCGACCGCCAATCGCGGCCTGATGGCCCGGGATCAGGCCTGGAGGGGGTGGGTGTCGAGGAAGCGCCGGATCGCCGGCACCAGCACCTCGTGCTTGTCCTCGAGCACGTAATGGCCGGCATCGTCGAAGGCCATCACCTCGGCGCCCGGCAGGTCTGCCTTGAAGCGGTCCAGGAACAGATGATCGAACACGAAGTCCTTCAGTCCCCAGCCGATGAACGCGGGCAGCCCGGCGTACTCGGGCAGGCGTTTTCCGGATTCCTCCAGCAGCGGCCAGGCGCGGTCCGCGGGCGAGAGCGGGATGTCCTGCATGAAGCGCACCGTGGAAATGCGGTTCTTCCAGCTGTCATAGGGCGCCACGTAGGCACGGCGAACCTCCGGCGGCATCTTCCGCTCCACCCCCAGGCGTGATGCGCCGGAGGAGAAGGCGTTGAAGCCGCGGATCACCATCTCGCCCACGTTGTAATCACGCCCCAGCGCCAGCTGCCACGGCACCGTCTTCGCCTCCGGCATCGGGAAGGCGGCCGTATTGAGGATCACCAGCCGCTGCACCTGCGCCTGATGCGACAGCGCCCAGCCGAAGCCGATCATCCCGCCCCAGTCATGCACCGCCAGTGTCACCGGACCGTCGATACCCAGGTGATCGAGCAGCGCGGTGAGGTCATCGACCCGCGACTGGAGCGTGTAGTCGTATCGCGGCAGTGCCTTCGGCGCGTCATCCGGCTTGTCCGACAGGCCCATTCCGACGTGGTCGGGCACGATGCAGCGGTAGCCCTTGCCATCAACTGGTTTGCTCAGCCCGTTCACCAGGTGCCGCCAGTAGTAGCTCCACGACGGATTGCCGTGGACCATCACCACCACCTCGCCGTCGCGCGGGCCTTCGTCGAGATAGGACATCTCGATGCCGGGGCGGACCTGGAAACGGTGGCGGGTGGCGGGGTAATCGGGGAAGTTCATGCGGCAACGGGACGTGGGCAAGGCTGCCAATTGTAGGCCGGCCGGGTCCACCCGACGTGTCCGCAGCCTCGGCGGCGCTTCTCAACCCAGCAGGAAAGCGGTCAGCGGATTGGCTGGGTCCGACAGCAGCTTTGCGGTCAGCGCCAGCGACATCACCACCAGCAGCGGGCGGATGGCACGGCCACCCACGCGCACGGCCAGGCGGGCGCCCAGCTGACCGCCGGCCACGCTGGCCATGGCCATCACCAGCCCCACCTTCCACAGCACGTAGCCGCCCACCATCAGGGTGGCCAGCGCGGCCAGGTTGCTGGCGAGGTTGAGCAGCTTGGTGTGGGCGGTGGCCGAGATCAGGCCCATCCCGAACAGCGCCACCAGCGCGGTGGCCATGAACGAGCCGGTGCCGGGGCCGAAGAAGCCGTCGTAGAAGCCGATGGCGAAGGCAATCGTGACCAGCGCCGTGTGACCCAGGCGCGCGCGGGTATCGGTTTCGCTGGCCTTGGGACCGAACAGGAAATAGGCGGCGGTGGCCACCAGCAGTACCGGCACCAGGCCCATCAGGAACGAGGGATCCACCACCTGCAGCGTGAGCGCGCCGCCGGCGGAGCCGACGAACGCGGCGATGGCGGGCCGAAGGAACCGGCGGAAATCGATCCTTCCCTGGCGCGCGAAGGTCAGCACCGCGCTGGCGGTGCCGAAGCTGGACTGCACCTTGTTGGTGGCGATCGCCTGCACCGGCGGCACCCCGGCGGCGAGCAGGGCCGGGATCGCAATCAGCCCGCCGCCCCCGGCCATCGCATCGATGGTGCCGGCAAGGAAAGCCGCCAGCGCCAGCCATGCCAGCACATCCGCCCCGAATTCCATGCTCAGTGATCGCCCATCACGGCCGCGCGCGCCATTGCCCCGGCGCGCAGATGCAACAAGGGCCGGACAAGCCGGCCCCACTGTTCAAACCGCGTGCGGTCATCGACTTACCAGACCACCTCGGCCATCGAGCAGTTCAGTCCCGAGCCGATGCCCAGCAGGGCGATGCGGTTGCCCTTCTTCAGGCGGCCTTCCTCGCGCAGCTTGCTGAGCACGATCGGCACCGAGGCCGGGCCGATATTGCCGTGCTCGCCGAAGATGGTCATGACCTTCTTCGGGTCGATGCCCATGGCCTTGGTGAAGGCCTTGGTGTGGGCCTTGCTGACCTGGTGGATGACGAACTCATCCAGCTCGCTGGCCACCCAGCCAAGCTTCTGAGTGGCCACCTGGAAGGTCTTCTGGGCCAGCTTCACGCCTTCGATCAGCAGCAGGCGGGTGTCGGTGATCATGCCGTCCAGATTGCCGCGGCACAGCTTGTTCCATTCGGTGGCCGCACGGGTCACGCCGCCCTTGTAGCGCGGCGCACCGGGAGCAAGCTCCGCCCGCGCCATGACCATGGCGGCGGCGCCGGAACCCAGGGTCAGGGTCGCCATCTCGTTGCGGAAGTCCTCGGCGGTGACGTCGTCGCGGGACATGCGCTCGATGGTCTTCTCGTAGGCCAGGTCCGCGGTTTCGCCATCGACGATCAGGGCGTATTCAATTTCGCCGCGCTCGATCATGCGGGCGGCGATATCCATGCCGTTGATGAACGCCAGGCAGGCGTTGGCCACGTCGAAGTTCTGGCAGGTATCCGGCAGGCCGAGGTTGCCGCTGACGATCGAGGCCGTGGACGGCTCCAGGTAGTCGCGGCTGACCGAGGTGTTGACCAGCAGGCCGACCTTGTCCGGATCGATACCGGCGTCGGCCAGCGCCTTCACGCCCGCCAGGGTAGCGGCGTCGGAGGCCTGCACGTCGCCGTCCCACAGCCGTCGCGCGTGGATGCCGGCGATGTCGTTGAACACGTCGATCCGGATGCCGAGGCGGTCAAGGGTGGGCTTGAGCCGGGCGTTGATTTCATCGCTCGTGAGCCGGCGCGGTGCGTCGATATGGGCCAGGCCGGCGATGGCGACGTGTTGGAACAGCATGGCGGTACCGGATACGGAGACAAAAGAGGAGTCATGTTACCGGCTTCCGGCCGCCGGTGCATTTTTCACCACTTTCCCGTTCAGGATTTTGCCGATGGCCGGCCCGCGTCGGGCGCGGGCGCAGTCATCACTCAGCCCCCGCAGCGCCACGCCGCAAAGCGCTGGGTGCCGTTGAGCGGCTCGGTCATGGCGTGCATGGTGTCGGCGCCAAGGCCGGGGCCCTCGTTGCGGGCCAGGGTTTCCAGCTCGTCCTGGACCCGCAGCTGGTTGCGCTCGATGAAGGCGATGCTGTGCTTCACCGAGACCTCCACCTCGCCCAGCTTCTGGCAGCCGGTGGGCGCCGAGGGCGCGATGCGGACCGCGCTGGCGCCGGGCGCCATATGCACCCAGGTACAGGCACCCAGGACAGGGGTGAGGAAGAGAAGCAGCAGCAACTGTCGCATCGCAGGGATACCGGTCTGTGGACCCGGTGATAGTGCTGGCTGGCACCCCGGGTAGCAACTGTTCCGGCCCTGCGCGGGACTGCCGTCCCTCCCCCGTTCAGGAGGAGGGAACGGCGTGCGTCAGGCCGCGGTCAGTCGTCGCTGACCGGATTGCCGTCGGCGTCGATCACCGACACCTCGCCCAGGCCCAGCGCGCGGATCGGCTGTTCGATCTGCGACAGGTCACCCACTACCACCCAGGTCAGGGCGGACGGATCCAGCCCCGCGGCGGCGGCGTTCACCTGTTCGGGAGTCATCGCCTCGATCTCGGCCCGGCGCTGGAACACGTAGTCGTCCGGACGGCTGAAGCGCACCATCCCGCCGATCTCGCCCAGTACCGAACGCGCGGTTTCATACGAGCCCGGCAGGCCGCGGATCTCCTGGGCGCGGATCAGCTCCACCTCGTCGATTGTGGCCGGCACGCTGCCATCGGCATAGCGGCTGATCTCGCCTGCCATTTCCTGCAGCGAATCCGCGGTGCGGTCGATCTGCACCGCCGAGTAGGCCATCCACGGCCGCGGCCCCACCGCGCCGACGGCCATGGTGTAGGCCCCGTAGGACCAGCCCTTGTCCTCGCGCAGGTTCATGTTCAGGCGCGAGGAGAACGCGCCGCCCAGCACCGCGTTGGCCATGTGGAAACGGATGCTGCCCGGGTCGGTGGTGGGCGGCACCAGCTGGCCGGCGAAGATGTTGGCCTGGACCGCGCCGGGCTGGTCGATCAGGAACACGCGTGATGCCTGCGGGCGCTCCACGCCGCCCACGGCCGGAGTCGCCGGTGCGGGGCCTTCCCCGCGCCAGTCGCCGAAGTGCGTTTCCAGCAGCGGCACCACCTCGTCCAGGGTGGTGTCGCCGACCACGATCAGGGTCGCGCCCTCGGGGCGGATCCAGTCGCGGTGATAGGCCAGCAGGTCATCGCGGGTCAGCGAGGTGATGGAAGCCTCGGTGCCGGTGCCGCTGAGCGGGATGGCATAGGGATGACCTTCGCCATACAGCAGCGGCGGCAGCACGCGCAGCGCAGCGCCGTTGGGACGGGCCT
>DXCY01000166.1 GCA_019115725.1 Candidatus Luteimonas excrementigallinarum | reverse complement strand
GCTGCACCTGCTGGGCGGGCTGGACACGCCCACCACGGGCGAGGTGTTCGTGGACGGGCAGCGCATGAGCGCGCTGTCCGATGCCGCCCGCGGCCAGCTGCGCAACCGTGCGTTGGGGTTCGTGTACCAGTTCCACCACCTGCTGCCCGAGTTCACCGCGCTGGAAAACGTGATGCTGCCGGTGCTGCTGTCCGGCGCGGAGGTGAAGGATGCCTCCGACCGGGCGCGGGCCCTGCTGGAAGCGGTGGGCCTTGGGCCGCGCCTTGGCCACAAGCCGGGCGAGCTGTCCGGCGGTGAACGCCAGCGGGCAGCGGTGGCGCGGGCCCTGGTCAACCGGCCGGCCTGCGTGCTGGGCGACGAGCCGACCGGCAACCTCGATGAGAAGACCGCGGCGATCGTGTTCGATCTCATGCTCGAGCTCAACCGCGAGCAGCGCACCAGCCTGGTGATGGTGACCCATGACCGCCGCCTGGCCCGGCGCCTGGACCGGGTGCTGGAACTGCACGAGGGCAAGCTGCGGCCGCTGCCGCAGGACGCCGACTGACCCGGGTCCGGCGCCTGCAGCGCGCCGGCAGTGCGGCCGTCTCCTACCCATACGCTTGCGTTTGGAAGTGTGCTAGCTTTTCCGCAAGGCACAGGTCACGCCCCCCACCGGGACCGAAGCCGACAACCACTGCGGACAGTCATGTCCGTACCGTCTTGTCGACTCGATCAACTGGTTTGGGGGATGTCATCCATGCAATCGATCCAACCGCAACGCAATCTCCTGGCGACCGCCGTGCTCGCCGGCCTCGTTGCACTGTCACAGGCTCCGCTTGCCCAGGCGCAGGATGCGGGGGCTGCGGCCAATGACCGCGATGAACAGCCCGCCACGCTGGCCACCATGGTGGTCACTGCACAGAAGCGCGAGGAAGCGCTGCAGGACGTGCCGATCGTGATCAACGTGCTGCCTGAGCAGCTGCTCGTGGATACCGGCGTGCGCGACATCAAGGACATGCAGGTGCTGGTGCCGGGCCTGACTGTCACCAGCACCCAGTCAGCAGCCCAGACCACCGCCCGCATCCGCGGCATCGGCACGGTGGGTGACAACCCGGGGCTTGAATCGTCGGTGGGCGTGGTGATCGACGGTGTCTACCGGGCCCGCAACAGCGTGGGCTTCGGTGACCTTGGCGAGCTGGAGCGGATCGAGGTGCTCAAGGGCCCGCAGGGCACGGTGTTCGGCAAGAACACCTCGGCTGGCGTGATCAACGTGGTGACCCGCAAGCCGTCCTACACCCAGGAGGCCGAGGGCGAGATCACCGTGGGCAATTACGGCCTGATGGGGGTGTCAGGGTCCTACAACGATGCGCTGGGTGAGAACGCGGCCTTCCGCATCTATGCCACCAAGCGCAAGCGCGATGGCGTCGACAACGTGTTCACCGCCAACGGCCCGCGCACCCAGGATGATGACGCCGACCAGAATTACCACGCGGTGCGCGCACAGCTGCTGCTCGAGCCCACGCCGGACCTGACCATCAACCTGGCCGGTGATTACGCCAGCCGCGAGGAAAGCTGCTGCGTCAGCCTGACCACACATCGTGGACCGACCGCGGACATCATCGATGCGCTGACCCCGGGCGGGGAGGGCATCATCCCGGTGCCGGACCTGGAGCAGCGCCTGGCGTATGCCAACCGGACTTCAGAGCAGGATCTTAAGGACAAGGGCGTCTCGGCCGAAATCAACTGGACCACGCCGTGGGCCAACAATGCCGTGCTGACCTCGATCACCGCGGCGCGCACCTGGGACGCGATCACCAGCATCGACTTCGACTACAGCGCGGCGGACATCATGTTCCGGCCGGCGGACGAGGATTATTCGCTGGTGGCGTTCGACACCTTCAGCCAGGAACTCCGCCTGACCGGCTCCACCGACCGGCTGGACTGGATGGTGGGCGTGTTCTATTCCGATGAAGACCTGGCCCGCAACGACTCCTACCACATGGGCGCGGCGTACGAACCGTACCTGTCCACCCTGGTGGGCAGCCAGGTGCTGGCCGGCCTGTCGCAGGCGGTGGCGGGTCTGCAGCAGGCGGTCGGCCCGCTGGGCCTGAGCGTGAACACGGCCAACCCGGCCACGTTCCTGTCGGAGGTCACCGGGCGGCCGTTCGGTACCAACTACGCGGGGGTGGGGGCCCACGATCGCTACGCGCAGAACGCCAAGAGCACGGCGGTCTTCACCAACAACACCTTCCACGTGAACGATGCGCTGGATATCACCCTGGGCCTGCGCTACACCCACGAGAAGAAGACCCTCGATTCCCACTTCACCAATCCCAACGGCAGTGCCGCCTGCGGCATCACCCTGTCCGACCCGGCGGCCGCCGTGGGCGGGGCGATGATCGGCCGCGTCGACGGCTTCGCCAACCTGCCGCCGGCGCTGCAGCAGCAGCTGATGGCGCAGATGCTCCCGCAGCTGAGCCCGGCCATCCAGCAGGTGGCCGGCTTCATGTGCCTGCCCTGGGCCAACGTGCTGCACCACGGGCGCGAGACCCGCCAGGAGCGGACCGAGAAGGAATGGTCGGGCACGCTGAAGGTGGCCTACGACTTCTCCGATGACGTGATGGGCTACGTGTCGGCGGCGCGCGGCTACAAGGGCGGCGGCTTCAACCTGGACCGCGTGCAGGTGGGCATCACCCCGCAGGACGACACGCACTTTCCGGGTGAGTTCGTGGACAGCTACGAGCTGGGCATGAAGACCACCTGGGCCGACGGCAACCTGCTGTTCAACGCGGCGCTGTTCCACCAGGAGTACGAGGACTTCCAGCTCAACAGCTTCCTCGGCACGGCCTTCGTGGTGCGTTCGATCCCGAAGGTGACCTCCACCGGCGTGGACATGGACGTGCTGTGGCAGCCGGGCGTGCAGGGGCTGATGATCCAGGGCGGCCTGACCTATGCGAAGACCGAGTACGGCAACGACCTGCTGCCGGATCCCGACCTGGCCCTGCTGCCGGGCAACCAGATGAGCTTCGCGCCCGAGTGGTCCGGCAACGCCTCGGTCACCTATGAGTGGGACATCGGCTCCAACCTGCTGGGGCGCTTCAACATCGGCGCCAAGTACATGTCCGATTACAACACCGGATCGGACCTGGACCCGCAGAAGGAGCAGGAGGCCTACACGCTGCTCAACGCCCGCCTGGGCTTCGGCCGCCAGGACCGGGGCTGGATGGTCGAGTTCTGGGGCCAGAACCTCACCGACGAGACCTACAAGCAGGTGGGCATCGATGCGCCCATCCAGGCCCAGTCGTGGAATACCTACCTGGGTGCACCGCGGACCTACGGCATGACCCTGCGGTTCCGCTACTGAGGCGTGACAGGGCGGGCGGATGATGCCCGCCAGGCAGGCCAGGAGTCCGCGTATCCCCGGATGCGCGGGCTTTTTCCGTGTGGGCGGCGGGAATGCGACAATCCCCGGACACCCAATGAATGGCAAGGCGATGGACCAGGCTCCCGACGATCTTGTTTTGCACGCGCTCGCCAGCGAGTTGGGCGGGCGGCTGCGTACCGGGCGGCACATGCTGGTGACGGCTGAAAGCTGCACCGGCGGCTGGATCGCGAAAACCATGACCGACGTGGCCGGTTCATCGGAATGGTTCGATTGCGGACTGGTGGCCTACAGCTACGAGGCCAAGCAGGCGATGCTGGGCGTGCAGCCGGGCACGCTGGAGGAGCACGGCGCGGTCAGCCGCGAAACCGTGGTGGAGATGGTTTCCGGCGCGCTGGTCAATTCCGGCGCCACCGTTGCCGTGGCGGTGACCGGGATCGCCGGTCCGGGCGGTGGCACGGAAGACAAGCCGGTGGGCACGGTGTGGATCGCCTGGAAGCGGCGGGCCGGCTACACCCATGCCGAGCTGTTCCACTTCCCCGGCGACCGCGATGCGGTGCGGCGCCAGACCGTGCTGGTGGCCCTGCAGGGCCTGGACCGGCTGCTGTGAAGACGCCAGCACTCGCGCTGGCCAGTGCGACAGGTGCCGGCTGATGTGGGAGACGCTGGGCACCGTTCGTGATCTGGGCCGGCTGCAGGAGATCGCTTCGGTCCTGATCCGCTATGGCTTTGGCGAGTTCGTGCAGCGGATCGGCCTGGCCGGGGCGCTGGAGCGGGCAGGGCGCCTGCTGCACTGGAGCCATGCCGATGACCGCCCGCGGATGGAGCCTTCGGCGCGGCTGCGCCATGCGCTGCAGGATCTCGGCCCCACGTTCGTCAAGCTCGGCCAGGTGCTGGCCACCCGGGTGGACCTGCTGCCGCCGGAGTGGATCGCCGAGCTGAGCAAGCTGCAGAACGCGGTGCCGGCGCTGCCCTGGGCCGAGATCCGGCCGCAGCTGGTGGAAGACCTGGACGCCGAACCGGAGCAGGTATTCGCCCGGATCGAGCAGCGGCCACTGGCGGCGGGCTCGCTGGCCCAGACCCATCGCGCCTGGCTGGACGATGGACGCGCCGTGGTGCTGAAGGTGCGCCGCCCGGGCATCCGCGAGCTGGTCGAAGCGGATCTGCGGCTGCTGTCCAGGCTGGCTGAAATCATCGAAACCCGCGCGCCCGACCTGCGCCGCTACCGGCCCGGCGACATCGTGCACCAGTTCGGCGCATCGCTGCGGGCCGAGCTGGATTTCGCCGCGGAATGCCGGAACGCCGAGCGCATCGCTGAGAATTTTTCCGGTGACGATCGCATCGCCATTCCCGCCATCCATCGGCAATGGACCTGCGAGCGGCTGAACGTGCAGGAGTTCATGGCCGGCATTCCGGGTACGGACCTGGCGGCGGTGGATGCCCTCGGGCTGGACCGGCATGAGCTGGCCCGGCGCGGCGCCGGCATCGTGCTGAAGATGGTGCTGGAGGACGGCCTGTTCCATGCCGATCCGCACCCGGGCAATATTTTCTATCTGGATGATGGCCGGATCGGGGTGATCGATTTCGGCATGGTCGGCCGCGTCGGTGAGCGGCGCCGGCAGCAGGTGGCGCAGCTGCTGTACGGCATGGTGTCGCAGGATTCGGAGTCCGTGGCCGATATCATGCTCGAGTGGGGCGATGGCGACGGCGATGTCGAAGAAGGGCGACTGCAGACCGATGTGGACGCCTTCGTCGACCAGTACCGCGGCGTGCCGCTGAAAGAACTGCGGATGGGCGCGATGCTGCTCGACGTGGCCTCGCTGCTCCGTCGCAACAAGCTGTCGCTGCCGCCGGACCTGGCGCTGATGATCAAGGCATTCCTGACCCTGGAAGGCCTGGGCCGGCAGCTGGATCCGGATTTCGACATGGCCGCCGAGGCCCAGCCGTATCTGGAGCGCGCGCTGCTGCAGCGCTACTCGCCGGCGGCGCTGGCCCGCCGCGGCCGGCGCACGGTATCCGGCGCGATGGACCTGGTGGGAACCCTGCCGCGCGACCTGCGCCGGTTGCTGCAGGCGGCCCGGCGCGGCCGGCTGCGGGCGCAGATCGAGGTCACCTCGCTCAAGGATTTCGGCGTCCAGGTCAACAGCGCGGCCAACCGCCTGACGGTGGGGGTGATCACCGCGGCGCTGATCGTTGGATCCTCGATCGTGATGAACAGCGTGGCCGGCGGGGGCTCCAACCGCGCGCTGATGGCCATGGGCGTGCTGGGATTCGTGGGCGCAGCGCTCAGCGGGGTGTGGATCGTGCTCTCGATCTGGCGCAGTGGCCGTCGGCGCTGATGGCTGAAAAGCAGGGCTTCGCTTGACCGGTTCTGCGAATTAGTAGTATTACTACCAACATGCAGATCACCGATACCCAGCGCGAAGTTCTCGCCCTGATCGCCGAGCGCATCGAGGCCGAGGGCATGCCGCCTTCGCAGACCGAAATTGCCCGCGCCTTCGGCTTCAGCAGCGTGCGTGCAGCCCAATACCATCTGGAGGCGTTGGAGGCGGCGGGCGCCATCGAGCGCATCCCCGGGCGGGCCCGGGGCATCCGCCTGCTGGTCACGCCCGAGCAGCCGCAGGGAAGCCTTGGCCTGGATGCCGCTGCCGCACCGGTCGATGACAACGCCCTGCGCCTGCCGGTGCTTGGGGACGTGGCCGCGGGCCGGCCCATCAGCCCGGGCGCGCCGGACTCCTTTACCGCGCTGGAGGCGGACGATTACCTGCTCCTGGACCGGGTGCTGTTTTCGCCCGCGCCGGACTACCTGCTCAAGGTCAAGGGCGATTCGATGCGCGATGAGGGCATCTTCGATGGCGATCTGATTGGCGTGCACCGCACCGGCGACGCACGTTCCGGGCAAATCGTGGTGGCCCGGGTCGATGAAGAGATCACCGTCAAACTGCTCAAGCTCGGCAGCGACCGTATCCGGCTGCTGCCCCGCAACCCCGACCATGCTCCGATCGAAGTGCTGCCGGACCAGGACTTCGCGATCGAAGGCCTGTACTGCGGCCTGGTCAGGCCGAACCGGTGAGCACGCGGCATTCCCCTACCGTCCGCCCCGGCCTTCCCGGATCGCGCCCCGCCGCGCGCTGACACACCCTTGGGGCACGGTCGCAGCCTGTGCGACCTGCTCCCGATAGATTGCCTACCAACCTGGATCAAACACATTGCAGAGGAAAGCCAAAATGGACGAGAACAAGAAGCGCGCGCTGTCAGCCGCCCTGGGCCAGATCGAAAAGCAGTTCGGCAAAGGCTCGGTGATGCGCATGGGCGACGGCACCGCGCAGGTGGTCGAAGCCATTCCCACCGGCTCCCTGCAGCTTGACCTGGCACTGGGGATCGGCGGCCTGCCCAAGGGGCGGGTGGTGGAGATCTACGGGCCGGAATCGTCCGGCAAAACCACGCTGACCCTGCAGACCATCGCCGAATGCCAGAAGCAGGGCGGTACCGCCGCCTTCATCGACGCCGAGCACGCGCTCGACCCCACCTACGCGGCGAAGCTCGGCGTCAACGTGGACGACCTGCTGCTGTCCCAGCCGGACACCGGCGAGCAGGCGCTGGAGATCGCCGACATGCTGGTGCGCTCGAATGCGGTGGACATGGTGGTGATCGACTCGGTCGCCGCACTTACCCCGAAGGCCGAAATCGAGGGAGAGATGGGCGATCAGCTCCCCGGCCTGCAGGCCCGGCTGATGAGCCAGGCCCTGCGCAAGCTGACCGGCAACATCAAGCGCAGCAACTGCATGGTGTTCTTCATCAACCAGCTGCGCCACAAGATTGGCATCATGATGCCGGGCCAGAGCCCGGAGACCACCACCGGCGGCAACGCGCTCAAGTTCTACTCCTCGGTGCGCCTGGATATCCGCCGCATCGGCGCGATCAAGAAGGGTGACGAGGTCATCGGCAACCAGACCCGCATCCGCGTGGTCAAGAACAAGATGGCGCCTCCGTTCAAGCAGGTGATCACCGAGATCCTCTACGGCCAGGGCATCAGCCGCGAGGGCGAGCTGATCGACATGGGCGTGAACGAGAAGCTGGTGGACAAGGCGGGCGCCTGGTACAGCTACGGCGAGGAGCGCATCGGCCAGGGCAAGGAAAACGCCCGGCAGTACCTGAAGGACAACCCCGAGCTTGCGGCGCGCCTGGAAGCGCAGATCCGCGAACGCCTGATGCCCAAGCCGGTGGCCGCCGAGGAAGAGGCTGACGAGGCCGAGGCGAAAAAAGAGGCCAAGGCCTGAGCCTTGGCCGGGAGGGTTGAACTACTGACGGTTTCCGCCGGCTGGTACGACGCCAGCCGGTGGGGGGAGGCGCCGGATGTCCGATCCTGACGGGCTTCCCGACGACAGCACTGGTGCACATGAGGACGGGGGGCAGGATGCCGGCCCCGATGCCGCCGCTGCCAAGCCCCGGCGGCGCAGGCCGGAGCCCAGCGCTGCCCAGCGAGCGCTGGGACTGCTGGTACGGCGCGAGCATTCGCGCCGCGAACTGGAGCGCAAGCTGCTGGCCCGCGGCGTCGAGGCGGATGAGGCGGCCCAGGCAGTTGAGCGCATGCGCAGTGAGGGCTGGCAGGACGACACGCGTTTCGCAGTGAGCCTGGCGCGCAGCCGCGCCATCGGCGGATACGGGCCGCTGCGCATCCGCCAGGAACTGGAGATGCACAGCCTGGAGGCTGGCGCGGTGGACGCGGCGTTCGAGGCGCTGGCCGAGGAAGGCGAGGATGACTGGCGGGGGCGGGCAGGAGACCTGGTCGAGCGGCGCTATGGCTCGCTGGAGGATGCTGACCGCACGCGCCGTCACAAGGCGGCCGAGTTCCTGCTCCGGCGGGGGTTCGATGTGGAAACGGCGCGCCGGGCCACCGGATTCATGCCCGACGACTGAGCTGGCGCTGCCTCCGGAAGGAGGCGGGCGCCAGCCGTGCGCGGTCCTGTTAACCTAGTCGTTTCGGGTTGTCAGCTCCACGTCCTGGCCGTCTCTGGAACCGGTCGGGTGCCGGACGGGCGCCCCTTCCACATTTGCCGATTCCAAGATGAAAACCACCTCCGATATCCGCCGCGAATTCCTCGATTTCTACCGCGAGCGCGGCCACACCATCGTGCCGTCCGCGCCATTGGTGCCGGGCAACGACCCGACCCTGCTGTTCACCAACTCGGGCATGGTCCAGTTCAAGGACGTGTTCCTGGGGGCCGAGAAGCCGGGCTACGTGCGTGCGGCCGACGTGCAGCGCTGCCTGCGCGCGGGTGGCAAGCACAACGACCTGGATGCAGTGGGCTACACCGCCCGCCACCACACCTTCTTCGAGATGCTGGGCAACTGGTCGTTCGGCGACTACTTCAAGAAGGAGGCGATCCTCTGGTCCTGGGAGCTGCTGACCCGGGTGTGGGAGATTCCGGCCGAGCGCCTGCTGGCCACCGTGTACCACACCGATGACGAGGCCTATGCCATCTGGCGCGACGAAATCGGTCTGCCGCCCGAGCGCATCATCCGCATCGGCGACAACCACGGTGCGCCGTTCGCATCGGACAACTTCTGGCAGATGGCCGATACCGGCCCCTGCGGCCCCTGCAGCGAGATTTTCTACGACCACGGACCGCACATTCCGGGTGGCCCCCCGGGTTCGCCCGATGAAGACGGCGACCGGTTCATCGAGATCTGGAACCTGGTGTTCATGCAGTTCGACCGCCAGACCGATGGCAGCCTGCAGCCGCTGCCGGCGCCGTGCGTGGACACCGGCATGGGGCTGGAGCGCATTGCCGCGGTGCTGCAGGGCGCGCACAGCAACTACGAGATCGACCTGTTCCAGGAGCTCATCGTGCGGGCGGCCGAGCTCACCGGCACCGCCGACCTGGACAACAAGTCG
>DXCY01000017.1 GCA_019115725.1 Candidatus Luteimonas excrementigallinarum | reverse complement strand
CCGCGGTTGCTGGGCGGCGCCACGCCCTGGTAGCGGGCCTTGAGTTCCCACCACGCCTGGTTGTAGGTGTCCGGGGTGATCGAACCGTCGAACACGCCCCAGCGCCAGCGATCGATCATCAGCCCGAAGGGCAGGAACGCCACCTTCGACAGGGCCATGCGCATCTGCGAGTTGATCAGTGCCGCCTGGTTCTGTTCCTGCTGCTCCACCAGGCCGATCGAAGCCAGGTAATCAGGCGTCATCGACAGCACGATCACATCGCCGATGGCCTCGTGGAAGCCGTCGTGGGCACCGTTCTGGAACAGCGGCGGCTGGTCCTTGTAGGCCAGGAAGTAATACACGTGGCCCAGCTCGTGGTAGATCGTGGTGAAGTTCTCTTCATTGGGTTCGATGCACATCTTGATGCGCACGTCGTCGCCCATGTCCATCGGCCAGGCGCTGGCGTGGCACACCACGTCGCGGTCGCGCGGCTTGGTGAACTGGCTGTTGGCCCAGAACGGCTCGGGCAGCTCCGGCATGCCGAGCGAGGTGTAGAACTCCTCGGCGCGACGGGTCATCTGCACGGCCATGTCGTGCTGGGCCTCGCGCTCGATTTCCACCCGTTCCGCCGGTGTCGGCAGGGTGGTCAGGCGCGACATGCGCGCGTCCAGACCCTGCTGGTACTGCTGCTGCAGGGCGCTGGTCACATCCAGGCTGCCGGCATTGGGGTAGGGCGCCAGGATGTCCCACAGGTTGCTCCAGTCCTGCTGCCACATGTTGCCCATCAGGTGCGCGGGCAGCATGCCGTCGACCGAGCCGCGGTCCGGATACCGGGCCTCCAGGCGGGTGCGGGCGTAGCAGTGCAGCTGGTCGTACAGCGGCTTGACCTGGTTCCACAGGCGGTCGGTCTCGGCGGCCATTTCCACCGGGCTCATGTCATAGCCCGAGCGCCACATCTCGCCGGCATCGGCATAGCCCATGTCGCGCGAGCCTTCGTTGACCAGTTCCACGAAGCGCACGTAATCCTTGCGCATCGGCTGGGCAATCGAGTGCCAGCCCTGCCAGGCATCCAGCTGGGCGTCATAGTCGCGGCTGGTGCGTAGCACCTCTTCCAGCTGGCCGAGCTGGCGGCAGTCCTCCGGCTTGCCTTCGGCGCAGTAGGCGCCCGAGCCGTACATGCCTTCCATGCGGGTGGCGATGCGGGTCAGCTCCGACAGGCGTTCCGGGTCGCGCGGTGCGGGCATGGCGGTGCCCAGCTTGAGCAGGCTGATCGCGCGGGCGGTTTCCGGTGCCATTTCCTGGCCCTCGAAACGCCTGGCCTGCTCGATCCAGTCGTTGAGTGCGGTCAGCCAGCGCTCGTTGCCCTTGGCGGCCAGCAGCTGGCTGTCTTCATTGATATAGGTGGACGAGAGCCACTGCGACGCGGTCATCTCGCGATACATGCCGCGCATCTCGTCGTTGACGCGGGCCACGAACTGGTCGGCGGTCTCGTCTTCCGGCACCCCGGCGGTGGCGGGTGATTGCGCGGCGTCGCGCTGGCAGGCCGGCAGCGCCAGACAGGCGGCCAGGGCGGTAACAAACAACAGGCGGCGATGGGTCACGGCGGTTTTCCTGTGGCGGCCGGCGGCCGCTGGAGACAGAGCGGCAGGCTAGGGGAGCGCCGACGGCTCCGCAAGTGGCCCGGAAGCGGGCAGCAGGTTGCGCTCGGCCAGCCAGGCCTGGGCGTCTTCGGCGTCGCGTTCGAACCAGGCCCGGGTGCTGCCCAGGCGGAAGCTGTAGCCCCAGGTGTCCATGTCGGCCATCAACCGGTCGCTGCCGACGCCGGGCAGCTGTTCGGCCAGCAGGATCTGCAGGTAGCAGGTGGCGTCTTCCTCGGCCACGGAATCGGTGGCGTCGGTATGCACCTGGGCGCGTCGTTCGGGAGGCAGCACGATCAGGTGGCACGCCTCGTGCAGCATCGAGTGCACCGGGGTATCCGGGCGCACGTAGACGTTGCTGGCGATGATTCCCGCTTCCGGTTCACCCCAGTAGCTGCCCGGGATCGGGGCGCCGGGTTCAACCGCGTGCAGGGTGAGGCCGTAGCGCGCCATCAGGGCGGCGGCGTGGGCGAAGTCGATGTTGCCCAGACACACCACCGCGGCGCCGTCCGGCGGGGTTCCGGCAGCCGTCAGTGACGCGGCGGGTTGGGAGGTATCCAAGGACGGTGCGGCGGATCAGGCGGTGCCGGTGCCTTCGTCGGGCAGCGCCACCGAAATATCCAGCACGTCGTGCTCGCCTTCCTTCACCAGGTCCACCTTGACCGCCTCGGCGTCGATGCTGACGTACTTGCGGATCACTTCCAGCAGCTCGCGCTGCAGCAGCGGCAGGTAATCGGGAGCGTCGCGGTTGCCACGCTCCTGCGCAACGATGATGCGCAGGCGCTCCTTGGCGATGGATGCGGTGTTTTTCTTTGTCTTCAGGAAATCAAACAGACCCATCGACTCAACCCCCGAACAGCTTGCTGAAGAAACCCTTTTTCTCCAGCTGGGTGAAGCGCATCGGCCGCTCTTCGCCGAGCAGCCGCGCCACGGCGTCGTCGTAGGCCTGGCCCGCGCCCGACTCCATGTCCAGGATCACCGGCTCACCCTTGTTGGAGGCGTTGAGCACGTCGCTGGATTCGGGGATCACCCCGATCGTCTTCAGGCCCAGCACTTCCTCCACGTCGGTCACCGACAGCATTTCACCGGTTTCCACGCGGGCCGCGCTGTAGCGGGTCAGCAGCAGGTATTCGCCGATCGACTCGCCGGCCTCGGCGCGGCGGGTCTTGGACTGCAGCAGGCCGATGATGCGGTCGGAGTCGCGCACCGAGGAAACCTCGGGGTTGACCACGACGATCGCCTTGTCGGCGAAGTACATGGCCAGGAACGCGCCCTTCTCGATGCCGGCCGGCGAGTCGCACACGATGTAATCGAAGCCGTCGTCGGCCAGTTCCTTGAGCACGCGTTCGACGCCTTCCATGGTCAGCGCGTCCTTGTCGCGGGTCTGCGAGGCAGCCAGCACGTACAGGTTGTCGAAGCGCTTGTCCTTGATCATGGCCTGCTTGAGCGAAGCCTCGCCCTGGACCACGTTCACGAAGTCGTACACCACGCGGCGCTCGCAGCCCATGATCAGGTCGAGGTTGCGCAGGCCCACGTCGAAATCGATCACCGCGGTCTTGTGGCCGCGCCGGGC
>DXCY01000165.1 GCA_019115725.1 Candidatus Luteimonas excrementigallinarum | reverse complement strand
GGGCGTAGCCCCGACCTACGGAAGACTAAAGCGCCGGCGGGGCAGTTCCGGAGCCGAGTCCCGGCCACGGTGGGGCCCATCAGGTCACGGCAAATAAATCGAAGGAGTAGCCCGGACCTGGGAGATGAGCCCAAAAAAGGCGGGCCCCATGGACCCGCCTCCGTAACAACACAGCTCTGAATCAGGCAGTGCTCGTCAGAAGCGCGCACCCAGCCCGATCCCGACCGTCCACGGATCAAGCTTGATCTCCTCGCCCGTCGACGCCCCGGCCACGTTCACATCCGCCCGCGAACGCATATAGCGGGCATCAGCACGCGCAAACCACGTCGGCGTGATGTTCATGTCCACGCCCACCGTGCCGATCGCGCCCCGCGGCGTATCCAGACCCACGTGATCGCCGCCCATCGCAATATCCTCATCGCTGATGTTCGACTCGAAAATGCCCAGCCCCACGAACGGGCGGAACGTCTGGTCGGCCTGGCCGAAGTGGTACTGCCCGCTCAGCGCGATCGGCTGCTGCTCGACCGTACCGATCTTGCCGTCGCGGCCGCGCACCCGGTGATCGAACTTGTCCACCGCGCCCCAGAGCTCCACGCCCCAGTTGTCGTTGACATGCCAGGTCGCGCTCAGCGTCGGGGCCGGGCCGCCGTCGATATCCAGGCCCTCGGCCGGATCGCTGTGCGGCTCAAGCAGCGTCACGCCGCCAACGATGGACACCTTCTTGCCGCCATAATCCGCGTCGCTGGACTGGCTGAAGTTGTCCTGGGCGAAAGCGGCAGGGCTGGCCAGCAGGGCCAGGGTGGCGGCGATGGTCAGTTTGTTGTGCAGGAAAGACATGTGGGGGTTCCTCTTCTTGTAATGGTGTTTCCACGCCGCCCTCTGCGGGGCGGACGCGCACATCCTCTCCAAGTGCACATGAATCGCGTTTGGCCGAAACGTTAAATCGCCCCTTTTGCTTTCATCGCCGCTTCAGGCGCGTGATCCTCCAGTGAGTGACCCCGGCTATGCGACACGCGGTTGGCGCCCGGCACGCATGCGTCCACAATAAGGGGCTGTCCCCCCTGTTTGCGCGGAGTGCCGCATGGCCGACCTGAAAGAAGCACGTGTCCCCGATATCGGCGGCGACGATGTCCCGGTGATCGAAGTGCTGGTCGCGGTGGGCGACCGCGTTGAAAAGGACCAGGGCCTGGTCACGCTGGAATCGGACAAGGCCACGATGGAAGTGCCATCGCCGTTTGCCGGGGTGGTCAGGGAAATCAAGGCCGCCGTGGACGACAAGCTCGGCGAAGGCAGCGTGGTGGCGATGATCGAGGTCGATGACGGCGACGCCGCAGGCGACGCGGCGCAGAAGCCCGCCGCCGAGGCACCGGCCAAGCCCGCGCCCGCCGATCGCGCCCAGCCCGAAGACCAGGCGCCTGCCGACAAACAGGACGACCCGGCGGTCGAGCCGGCCTCGCCGGGCCGGCAGCCCGACAACATTGCCAAGGCCGCGATCGACCGCGCCCCGGCAGGTTCCGGCGAGCCGCCGGTCCGTTTCGAGGCCGATGCGGTGCTGCCCGACAAGGTGCCCTACGCCAGCCCGGCGGTGCGCCTGTTCGCACGCGAGCTCGGGGTCGACCTGGGCCAGGTGCAGGGCAGCGCACGCGCCGGCCGCATCACCCGGGAAGACGTGCAGAAATTCGTGAAGTCGGCCCTGGCCGGCGGCACCGGCAGGGGCGCGGCCACCGGCGGTTCCGGACTGGACCTGCTGCCCTGGCCGAAGGTGGACTTCAGCAAGTTTGGCGAAGTGGAAGAGCAGCCGCTGTCGCGGATCAAGAAGATTTCCGGCGCCAACCTCGCGCGCAACTGGGCGATGATCCCGCACGTCACCCAGCAGGACGAGGCCGATATCACCGGCCTGGAAGCGCTGCGCAAGCAGATCAACAAGGAGAACGAGCGCGCCGGCATCAAGCTGACCATGCTCGCCTTCCTGATGAAGGCCAGCGTGTCCGCGCTGCAGAAGTTCCCCGAGTTCAACGCCTCGCTGGATGCCGCCGGCGAGACGCTGACGTTGAAGAAGTACTTCCACATCGGCTTTGCCGCCGACACGCCCAATGGCCTGGTGGTGCCGGTGGTGCGCGACTGCGACCGCAAGGGCGTGATCCAGATCGCCCAGGAAACCGCGGAACTGGCCAGAAAGGCGCGTGACGGCAAGCTCGGCCCGGCCGACATGTCCGGCGGCTGCTTCTCGATCAGCTCGCTGGGCGGCATTGGCGGCACCAGCTTCACTCCCATCGTCAACGCGCCGGAGGTGGCGATCCTGGGCGTGTCGCGCTCGGCCATGAAGCCGGTGTGGAACGGTCAGGAGTTCAAGCCGCGGCTGATGCTGCCGCTGTCGCTGTCCTACGACCACCGGGTGATCGACGGCGCCGCCGCCGCCCGCTTCACCGTCTATCTGGCCCAGGTGCTGGAAGACATGCGGCGCGTGCTGCTTTGATTTCGGAGAACCCGTGATGGCCAAGACCCTGGAAGTGAAAGTCCCCGACATCGGCGACTTTTCCGATGTGCCCGTAATCGAGGTTCTGGTGTCGGTGGGCGATACCGTCACCGTGGACCAGGGCCTGCTGA
The DNA here is from genome assembly GCA_019115725.1 of Candidatus Luteimonas excrementigallinarum. Taxonomy (GTDB): domain Bacteria; phylum Pseudomonadota; class Gammaproteobacteria; order Xanthomonadales; family Xanthomonadaceae; genus Luteimonas; species Luteimonas excrementigallinarum. The sequence goes on along the minus strand of DXCY01000165.1, from coordinate 2,873 downwards.
CGCTTGAATCCGACAAGGCGACCATGGAGGTGCCTTCCTCCGCCGCCGGCGTGATCACGGAACTGCGGGTCAAGGAAGGCGACAGCGTGTCCGAAGGCCAGGTGGTGGTGGTGCTGGAAGCCGCTGGCGAAGACGCCGCCGATGAAGGCGAAGGCAGCGACAAGGCCTCCACCGCGGACAGCGGTACGAAGGCCGCCGACAAGGCCGGTCCCGGCAAGCCGCCGGTGTCCACCTCGCATCGCGCGCCCGCCGAGCCCGACCCGGTGAAGGCCGCGCCCGCGTCCGGCCGCAAGGCCGACGTGGAGTGCGCGATGGTGGTGCTCGGCTCCGGTCCCGGCGGCTACACGGCTGCGTTCCGGGCGGCCGATCTGGGCATGGATACCGTGCTGATCGAGCGCTACGCCACCCTCGGCGGCGTGTGCCTCAACGTGGGCTGCATTCCGTCCAAGGCCCTGCTGCACTCGGCCGATGTGATCGGCCAGGCGCAGCAGGCCGCCGATTACGGCATCGACTTCGGCAAGCCCGACATCGCACTGGACAAGCTGCGCGGCTACAAGGACAAGGTGGTTGGCCAGCTCACCAAGGGCCTGGCCGGCATGGCCAAACAGCGCAAGGTGAAGGTGGTGCAGGGCACCGGCCGGTTCGTGTCCGCAAACGAGATCGAGGTGACCGACGGCGAGGGCAGGACCAGCCTGGTGCGGTTCGAGCAGTGCATCATCGCCGCCGGCTCGCAGGCGATGAAGCTGCCGGGTTTCCCCTGGGATGACCCGCGCATCATGGATTCAACCGATGCGCTGGAGCTGGCCGAAGTGCCGGCCCAGCTGCTGGTGGTGGGCGGCGGCATCATCGGCCTGGAAATGGCCACCGTCTATCGCGCGCTGGGCAGCGAGGTCACCGTGGTGGAGCTGGGCAGCCAGCTGATTCCGGGTGCCGACGCCGACCTGGTGAAGCCGCTGGCCGACCGGCTGAAGAAGCAGGGCGTGTCGGTGCACCTGAAGACCCGGGTGGTCCAGGCCAAGGCGCAGAAAAACGGCGTGGCGGTGGAGTTCGACGGCGAAAGCATCCCCGAACGCAAACGTTACGACCGGGTGCTGGTGGCCGTGGGCCGCAGCCCGAACGGCAACAAGATCGACGCCGACAAGGCCGGCGTGCGCGTGGGCGAGCGCGGCTTCATCAGCGTGGATGCGCAGATGCGCACCAACGTGCCGCACATCTTTGCCATCGGCGACATCGTCGGCCAGCCAATGCTGGCCCACAAGGCCACCCATGAGGGCAAGCTGGCGGCGGAAGTGGCCGCTGGTGAGAAGAAGGAATGGGTGGCGCGGGTGATCCCCTCGGTGGCCTACACCGATCCGGAGATCGCCTGGGTCGGCATCACCGAGAGCGAGGCCAAAGAGAAGGGCATCAAGGTGGGCGTGGCGAAGTTCCCCTGGGCCGCCAGCGGCCGTGCCATCGGCCTCGGTCGCACCGAGGGCTCCACCAAGCTGCTGTTCGACGAAGCCACCAAGCGCGTCGTTGGTGCCGGCATCGTCGGTGTGCACGCGGGTGACCTGATTGCCGAGGCCGCACTGGCCATCGAGATGGGAGCGGAGGCGGCGGATATCGCCCACACCATCCACCCCCATCCGACGCTCAGCGAGTCGGTGGCGATGGCGGCCGAGATGTACGCCGGCACCATCACCGACCTGTACGTGCCGAAGAAGAAATAATCCCGGCCCACGCGTCGCCGGCCGGCATGTGGCCGGCGACCCGCGGGGCTGGGGTCAGAAGCGGAAGGTCAGGCCCGCCATCGGGCCATGTACGCGCAGGTCGCCGGTAACCCGGCCCTCATAGGGAAATGGACCTGCGTCGATTCCGTCGGGTGCCCGTGCGGTTCCGGTGAAGTCATCGCCCAGCTTGAGCCGGAACCAGTCGTAGCCCACGTGCACGCCCACCCGCGGGCTCACCATGTATTCGACGATCAGGCCGGCACGCTCGAAGTGCCCGTCCTCGTCCAGGAAATTGCCCCAGCTGGTGTCCAGGTACTGCGCCTCCAGCCCCACCGACCAGCGCTCGGCCGGCATCCAGGTCAGGCGGGTGTGCAGCCCGGGCGAGAAGCCGTCGCGCTTCCATTCCACCGTTTCGAACTGCTCGTCCACCAGGTCGGTGCCACCCGAGGCGCCGGTGGCACGTGCCTCCAGTTCAGCCCAGGTCACGCCCAGGCCCAGGCCCCACTGCAGGGTGTCGTTGCTGATGAAGCTGTATTCGTAGTTCAGGCTGGCCAGGCTCAGCCCCAGGCGGCCATCCAGGCGCGCCTCCGGGATCTCGACCGGGCCGGCCGGCCCGCCGATTGAGCCCGCGTCCAGCACGGTGCCGCCATATTCCCAGGTTTCGTTGCGACGGAAGTCGTAATAGTTGGCCACCAGTGCCTGGCGCTCGCTGAAGCGGAAACCGAAGGCGCCGCGGGGGCGCCACGAGCGGCCGGTGTCAAAACGTTCGTCGAAATCGAAGTTCGCCACATCGGTGCCATCGGTGACCGTGCCGCGGCCGGCGAAGCCGAGCTCGGCCTCGGGGTTGAAGGCGCTCAGGCGCAGCACAAAACGGTCATCCGCGGTCTGTGCATGGGCCGGAGCGGTCACTGCGGTGATCGCCAGGCCAAGCGCTGCCAGCAGCGCCGCGGGGCGCAGGGGGGAGTGTGGGCGCATTGGACATCCTTGGGGTTTTACGGATGGCCGATGGTGTGCAGGCGCGGGTGGGCATCGGGTGAACGGCCCGGCCGGGCCCGGAAAAGAATGAGCCCCGGGCAGGGCCGGGGCTCGGTGGTGATCTGCGTGCTGGACCGACGAGGAGGTGCAGCAGATCAGGCACACAGGGTCAGACCCGGCTGGTTGGAC
>DXCY01000164.1 GCA_019115725.1 Candidatus Luteimonas excrementigallinarum | reverse complement strand
GCTGCGCCTGGTGCAGGGCGACGTGGGCAGCGGCAAGACCGTGGTGGCCGCGCTGGCTGCGGCAGCCGGGGTGGAAGCGGGCGTGCAGGTGGCGATGATGGCGCCCACGGAATTGCTGTCCGAGCAGCATTACGCCAGCTTCCAGCGCTGGTTCGAGCCGCTGGGCGTACGGGTGGCCTGGCTGGCCGGCAAGCTGCCGGCCCGGGAGCGGGCGCGGACGCTGGAAGCAGTGGCCGATGGGCACGCGCAGGTGGTGGTGGGTACCCACGCGTTGATGCAGGAAGGGGTGGCCTTCCACGATCTGGGCCTGGCCATCATTGATGAGCAGCACCGCTTCGGCGTGCACCAGCGCCTGGCGCTGCGCGACAAGGGCGCGGTGGCCGGGCAGGTGCCGCACCAGCTGGTGATGACCGCCACGCCGATCCCGCGGACCCTGGCCATGGCGGCCTACGCGGACCTGGACGTCTCCGCGATCGACGAGCTGCCGCCCGGACGCACGCCGGTGCAGACCGTGGTGCTGAGCGCGGAGCGGCGGCCGGAGCTGATCGAGCGAATCCGCGCCGCCTGCGCCCAGGGGCGGCAGGCCTACTGGGTCTGCACCCTGATCGATGAAAGCGACGAAGTGGTGGCCCAGGCCGCGCAGGGCACATTCGAAATGCTCACCGGTGCCCTGACGGGATTGCGCGTGGGCCTGGTGCATGGGCGCATGAAGGCGGCGGAAAAGCAGGACACCATGCACCGCTTCAAGGACGGCGAAATCGACCTGCTGGTGGCCACCACGGTGATCGAAGTGGGCGTGGATGTGCCCAATGCCTCGCTGATGATCATCGAGAACGCCGAGCGGCTCGGCCTCTCGCAGCTGCATCAGCTGCGCGGCCGGGTGGGGCGCGGCAGCGAGGCGTCCAGCTGCGTGCTGCTGTACCAGGCGCCGCTGTCGCAGATGGCCCGCGAGCGGCTGGAAACCATGCGCGAAACCACCGACGGCTTCATGATCGCCGAGCGCGACCTGGAACTGCGCGGGCCGGGCGAGCTGCTCGGTACCCGGCAGACCGGGCTGGCCGCCTTCCGGGTCGCCGATCTGGTGCGCGATGCCGACCTGCTGCCCGACGTACAGCGCCTGGCCGACCGCTTGCTGCAGGAACGGCCGGAGATGGCCGATCGCCTGGTGGACCGCTGGATTGGCGGCGCCGCACGTTACGCTGGCGCCTGAGAACCCATTTGCACGCGGCCCCGCGCCGCATGGAGAAGACTGACCCCATGGATGAGCGCATTCCCCTGCTGATTGACACCGACCCGGGCGTGGACGATGCCCTGGCCCTGCTGATGGCCTTCAACGACCCGCGCCACGACGTGGTGGGCCTGACCGTGGCCGCCGGCAACGTGGGCCTGGAGCACACCGTGGCCAACGCGCTCAAGCTGGTGGAGCTGTGCGGGCTCCAGGTGCCGGTGCATGCCGGTGCGGCCACGCCGCTGCTGCATCCGGCCGTGGATGCAGCCAACGTCCACGGCAAGGACGGTTTTGGCGATGTGGGCCATGCGCCGCCCACGCGGCAGGCCGACCCGGAGCACGCGGCGCTGGCGATCCTGCGCCAGTCCCACGCCCATGCCGGCAAGCTGTTGCTGGTGGCGCTGGGCCCGCTGACCAACCTGGCCCTGGCGCTGCGCCTGGATCCCACGCTGCCGCAGCGGGTCAAGCGGCTGGTGGTGATGGGCGGTGCGGTGACCGCCCGCGGCAACATCACGCCGGCAGCCGAGTTCAACATCGCCTTCGATCCGGAAGCTGCGCACATCGTGTTCGAAGGCTTCCCGCACCTGGATCTGGCCGACTGGGAGGCCGTGGTGGCCCATGGCCTGCCGCATGAGCGGGTGGACGGCTGGCTGGCGGCGGGTACGCCGCGGGCCGATTTCTACGAAGCCATCTCGCGTTACACGCGGCGCTGGTCAGCGGACAGTCGTGGCCCCAGCTGGTATGCCGCCGACGCGCTGGCCATGGCCTGGGCGCTGGAGCCGGAAGGTGCCCAGGACACGCCGGAGCGTCCGGTGGCGGTGGAGCTGGATGGCCGCCACAGCCGCGGCATGACCGTGGTGGACTGGCAGCGCCAGACCGGGGCCGCCGATAACGCCCGCCTGCTGATGCGCTATGACCAGGCGCGTTTTGAAGCCCTGGTGGCCGGCGCGCTGGCGGCCGGATAGGGGGGCATTGCAGTTGCGGAAAAAGAGCGGGTATAATGCCCGGCTCCCCGTATTGCCGGTGCCGCCATGAAGGCCGAAATCCATCCCGAATACCGCGAGGTCGTGTTCCAGGACGTGACCTCGGACTTCAAGATCCTCACCCGTTCCACCCTGGCCGCCTCCGCGAAGGAGACGATCAAGTGGGAAGACGGCAACGAATACCCGCTGGTCAAGATCGAAGTGTCCTCGGCTTCGCACCCGTTCTACACGGGTCAGAACAAGATCATGGACACCAGCGGCCGGGTCGACAAGTTCCGCAAGCGCTACGCCAAGTAATCAGCGTCATCCCGCTCGACGGGATGCGTGTTCCGCGACGGCCGCCTCTGGGCGGCCGTTTGCGTTTCCCCGGCGGACAGCGGGGGTGGACGCGGGTGGAGCAGGGAGGCGGGATCCGGCCGGGCAGGCAGTGGCCGGCTGGCGCGGTGTGCGATAATGGGCCGTTGCGGTGGCGCCTGCCGCCGTTTCCCCCTCACGCGAACAAGCGCTTCCCCCGGCCAACGGCCCTGGATGACGAAGCGCTCTGAAAAGGAGTGAACCGTGTCAGATTTTGACCAGGTCTCGCTGGACGCCGGCGGCAAGCCGGTGACGCTTCCGGTGCTCAAGGGCACCCTGGGCAACCCCTGCATCGATATTGCCACGCTGCCCAAGCAGACCGGCTGCTTTACCTACGATTCCGGCTTCACCGCTACGGCTTCCTGCAAGTCGGCGGTCACCTACATCGACGGCGACGAAGGCGTGCTGCTGTACCGCGGCTATCCGATCGACCAGCTGGCCGGCAAGTCGAGCTTCCTCGAAGTGGCGTACCTGCTGATCAACGGCGAGCTGCCGACTGCCGAGCAGATGGCCGGCTTCGAGCATGAAGTGACCCACCACACGATGATGCACGAGGCGCTGAAGAACTTCTTCACCGGCTTCCGCCACGATGCGCATCCGATGGCCATGCTGTGCGGCTCGGTGGCTTCGCTGTCCGCGTTCTACCACGACACGCTGGACCTCAACGATCCGGAGCAGCGGCGCATGGCCGCCGTGCGCCTGATCGCCAAGATGCCGACCCTGGCGGCCGCAGCCTACCGCTATTCCATCGGCTGGCCGATCGCCTACCCGAAGAACGAGCTGGACTACTCCAGCCGCTTCCTGCACATGATGTTCGAGGCGCCGGGCGCGCAGCTTGAGCTGAACCCGGTGGTGGCCAAGGCCCTGGATCTGCTGTTCATCCTGCACGCCGACCACGAGCAGAACGCCTCCACCTCCACGGTGCGCCTGGTGGGTTCGACCGGTGCCAACCCGTACGCCTGCGTCTCGGCCGGTATTGCCGCCCTGTGGGGACCGGCGCATGGCGGTGCCAACGAGGCCGTGCTGAAGATGCTGGAAGAGATCGGCACGCCGGACAACGTCGAATCGGCCATCGCCAAGGCCAAGGACCGCAGCTCCGGCTTCCGCCTGATGGGCTTTGGCCACCGCGTGTACAAGAACTTCGACCCGCGCGCCAAGATCATCCGCGAGATGACCCACAAGGTGCTGGAGGAGCTGGGCGTGGACGATCCGCTGCTGGAAGTGGCGATGAAGCTGGAAGAGGCGGCGCTGAAGGACGACTACTTCGTCGAGCGCAAGCTGTACCCGAACGTCGACTTCTACAGCGGCATCATCTACAAGGCGCTGAAGATCCCGACCGAGATGTTCACGGTGATGTTCGCCATCGGCCGCACCGCCGGCTGGGTGGCGCACTGGCTGGAGCAGCAGGTGGATCCGGAAGCCAAGATCGGCCGTCCGCGGCAGATCTACACCGGCGCGGACGTGCGCGACTACGTGCCCGTCGACAAGCGCTGATCCATCGCGCAATGCCTGTAAAAACGCCCCGGTCATCCGGGGCGTTTTTGTTTCCCGCGGCTGTGTGTGGGTGGCGCGTTTCTACGGGCTGGATGTTTCGTCGATGAGGGTTTCAAGCTGGGCGGCGCTGGCGCGGCGCATGGGCTTTTCGTCGACGTTCGACAGCGGTGCCTGGCGCAGGGCCAGCTGCGGCAGCACGGTCAGATCGAACTCCAGATCGTCGGCAGTGAACGTCCATACCGGGAAATCGCCGCTGCGGCTGCGGTCCAGGCGCATCCGGCGGCTGCGCTCGGTGGCCGGGATGCCGTGCTCGTCCAGGAACAGCGGCACCTCCTCCGGATGCTCCGGATACAGCTGCAGGGAGACCGGCGAATGGGCATCCGCCGTCCCCTCAAGGACCGGGCCGACCAGTCGCGGCTGGAATGGAGCGAAGAACTGCAGCGCCTCCAGTGCCGCCTCGCGGCGCTGGCGCAGCGCTTCGTCCTGTCCGGACCCGTGGAACAGGCGCTGGTACTCGCGCAGCGCTTCCTCGACCTCGCTGTTGCGCGGCAGCGAGGCGTCATCCTGGATGCCCAGCCGGCTGGCGGCCTTGAGCTTGGCCTGGCGGAAATCGCTGATTCCGCCCTCGCTCATCAGCCGGGCGGCTTCATGGGCCAGGCGCCGCCGCCGATCACGGATGCGGGCCTCGGACTGTTGACGGGCACGCGGCATGACATGTCTCCCAGTACGGCGCGATGTCCGACAGTAGCCCCGCCGGTGTGACAGTGCTGCGGGGCCCCGTCGCGGCGTTCAGAAAATGTCGAACACCTCTTCGGCCGGCATGGTGTCGTCGAAGCCGTCGTCGATCTCCGCCGCCATGCGCTCCAGGTCCTCCACCTTGACGTATTCGGTGCGGCCGCCGGAGCCCGCGGGCAGCAACCGGCCGCCCTCGCTCACGTTCACCTGCACCAGTCCGTCCGGAACCTCGTGCGGCATCAGCGGCTGGTCTTCCAGCGCCGCGGCCATGTAGTCGATCCAGATCGGCAGCGCCGAGCGGCCACCGTATTCGCGCCGGCCCAGGGAGCGGTTATCGTCGCGGCCCACCCAGACCGAGGTGACCAGATTGCCGCCGAAGCCGGCAAACCAGGCATCGCGGAAATCGTTGGTGGAGCCGGTCTTGCCGCCCACGTCCTCGCGGCCGATCGAGCGCGCCGCGGTGCCGGTGCCGCGCTGTACCACGTCGCGCATGATCGACACCAGCTGCCAGGCCACGCGCTCATCGATGGCGCGCGGGGCCATGATGAACTCCGCGCCGTCTTCAGTGCCTTCCGGAATGATCGCATCGTCCCGGGCTTCGTCGGCCGTTTCCACCACCGCAGGAGCGGGTGCCGCGGTCGGCGTTGCCGGGCCGAAGTCGAAGCCGTCGACGATGTGCGACGGCGTCGGCGTGGCGGTCTCACCCTGGGTTGGGCGCGCGCCGCCCGCGCAGCCGCGACAGGCACGGGCGGGGTTTTCCTTGAACACCAGCTCGCCGTTGCGGTCATGCACCTCGTCGATGAACCACGGCGTCACCCGGAAGCCGCCGTTGGCGAACACCGCGTAGCCGCGGGTGACATCCAGCGGCGTGAGCGAGGGCGTGCCGAGCGAGATCGACAGGTTGGGTGGCAGCTCGGATTCGTCGAAGCCGAAGTGGCTGATGTAGCGGCGCGCGTAGTCCACGCCAATCGCATCCAGCAGCCGCACCGACACCAGGTTGCGCGACAGCGCCAGCGCGCTGCGCAGCTGCATCGGCCCCATGAACCGGCCGTCGGCGTTCTGCGGACGCCAGTCCTGGCCACGGCGCATGCGGAACACCACCGGCGCGTCCGGCACGATGGATGCCGGGTTGAACCCGCGCTCGAACCCGGCGGCGAAAATGAACGGCTTGAACGCCGAACCCGGCTGGCGCCGCGCCTGGGTGGCGCGGTTGAACTTCTGCCCGGCGAAGCTGAAGCCGCCCACCAGTGCACGCAGCGCACCGGTGTCGTATTCCATCGAAACCAGGGTGGCCTGGCCGCGCGGCACCTGGCCGAGCTGGTAGGTGACAACGGGGGCGGCCGGGGGAGCGCCATCCTCGCCGTCCCTGGCAGGGGTTTCGATCCGCTGCACCCGCACCAGATCGCCGCGCTCCATCAGCGCCGACGGCGCGCGCTGGGTCCACTTGCTGGCTTCGGCGTCCAGGGTCACGGTGGTGCCGTCGGCCATCACCACGTCAGCCGTACCGTTGCCGCTGCGCAGCACGATCGCCGGGCGCAGGCCCGCCTGGGTGGCAATGCCACGCAGCCGCGCGGAGACGGTGGCGGCATCCTCGTCGGCAGCCAGCTCGAACGACTGCTCGGCGCCGTTCCAGCCGTAGCGGCGGTCATACACGGTGAGGCCGTCGCGCAGCGAGCGCTCCGCGGCGGCCTGGTAGTCGGGATCGATGGTGGTGGTGACGTGGTAGCCCTTGGTCAGCACGTCGCCGCCGAAGCGGGCGATCATTTCCTGGCGCACCATTTCGGCCACGTAGGGCGCGTACACCTCCACCGGGCGCTCGTGCGGGCGGGCGTGCATGGCGGTGGCCTTGCCTTCGCGCTCGGCGGCCTCGTTGATGTAGCCCAGCTCGCGCATGCGCTGCATCACGTAGTCGCGGCGGATGCGGGCGCGCTCGGGATTGGTGACCGGGTTGCCGCTGGAGGGGAACTTGGGGATCGCCGCCAGCGTGGCCGCTTCCTCCACGGTCAGGTCGTCCAGCGCCTTGCCGTAGTAGAACTCCGCCGCCGCGGCCACGCCGTACGAGCGATTGCCGAAGAAGCTCTTGTTGAGATACAGCTCCAGGATCTCGTCCTTGCTCAGCTCGCGCTCCATCTTCAGCGCCAGCAGCATCTCGGCGAACTTGCGCGTGTAGCTGTATTCCGAGCTGAGGAAGAACTGGCGCGCCACCTGCTGGGTGATGGTGGAACCGCCCGGCACGCGCTGGTCGTTGGTGGTGGCCAGCAGCCAGATCGCGCGCGCCACGCCCTTGGGGTCAACCCCGTGGTGGTCGTAGAAGCGGGCGTCCTCGATCGCGATGAACGCCTGCTTGACCTGATCGGGCACTTCCTCGATCTGCACCGGGTAGCGCCGGGTCTCCCCGAACAGCGCCATCAGGCGACCGTCGCGGGAATAGACGTACAATGGTTCCTGCATTTCGATGTCGCGCAGGGTCTGGACATCGGGCAGACGGGCCGACACCACGTAATACAGGGTGGCCAGGGTCAGGACGCCGATCACGCCCAGTCCCAGGATCACTACGGTGAGCCAGCGCAACACGCGTTTGAAGGTGGGCATGCGAACGTTTGGCCAAATGGCAGCAGGGAAGGTCGCGGATTATAGATGAGACGGCACCCTGTCCTGTGCGGGCCGGGTTCACCGTTCAGGCGCAGAGACGGGCAGAAGGGGGCACTGGGGCACGGTTTTGGGTCATTCGCTGTTGCCAAGGGGTAAAAAGTCCGTTATCTAATCCGTCGGGGCACGTTGCGCGCCTAAGCGCCCGTGACAATAGGGGAAAACCGTGGGTTTATTCACAAAAAGCCAGCCGCCGATCGTGGGCGTGGACATCAGCTCGACTGCGGTGAAGCTTTTGCAGCTCTCCCGCACCGGTGAGCGCTACCGCGTTGAGCACTACGCGGTCGAGCCGCTGCCGCCGAACGCGGTGGTGGAAAAGAACATCGTCGAGGTGGAAGCCGTGGGCGAGGCGATCAGCCGCGCCATGGCCCGCTCCGGCAGCAAGGCCAAGCACGCCGCGGCCGCGGTCGCCGGCTCGGCCATCATCACCAAGACCATCCCGATGCCGGCCGATCTGGACGAGGAAGAGATGGAGTCGGCCGTCGAGCTGGAAGCGGTCAACTACATCCCGTATCCGATCGAGGAAGTGAACCTGGACTTCGAAGTGCTCGGGCCCGTGCCCGGCAACGAGGAGATGGTGCAGGTGCTGCTGGCGGCCTCGCGTTCGGAGAACGTCGAGACCCGGGCCGAAGCGCTCAAGCTGGGCGGATTGACGGCCAAGGTGATCGACGTGGAGGCCTTCGCCATCGAGAACGCCTTCAGCCTGCTCGCCGGTACGCTGAACGCACCCCACGACGGCATCGTGGCCCTGGTGGACATCGGCGCCACCATGACCACCCTCAACATCATCCGCGAAAGCCGCAGTCTGTATAACCGCGAGCAGGTGTTCGGCGGCAAGCAGCTGACCGATGAGGTGATGCGCCGTTACGGCCTCAGCTACGAGGAAGCCGGCCTGGCCAAGCGCCAGGGCGGGCTGCCGGAGAGCTACGAGATCGAGGTGCTGGAACCCTTCAAGGAGGCGCTGGTGCAGCAGATCAGCCGCCTGCTGCAGTTCTTCTATGCCGGCAGCGAGTTCAACCGCGTTGACCAGATCGTGCTGGCCGGTGGCTGCGCCTCGATCCCCGGTGTACCGGAGATGGTGGAAGAACAGCTCGGCGTACCGGCCATCGTGGCCAACCCGCTGGCGCACATGACCCTGGGGTCGCGGGTCCAGGCCCACGCGCTGGCCCAGGACGCGCCGGCTCTGATGATCGCCTGCGGGCTCGCACTCAGGAGCTTCGACTGATGGCCAGGATCAACCTGCTTCCCTGGCGCGCCGAACGCCGGGCCCAGCGGCAGAAGGAATTCGGTTTGATGGTGGCCCTGTCCGTGGTGGCCGGAGCGCTGCTCTGGTTCCTGGTCAACGGCTACTACAACGCCCAGATCGAGGGACAGCAGTCCCGCAACCGGTACATGGACCAGCAGATTTCCCAGGTCGACGAGACCATCAAGGAGATCGAGGAGCTGGACCGCCAGCGGGCCCGTCTGCTGGCGCGCAAGGAAGTCATCGAGGAGCTGCAGGCCAGCCGCTCGCAGATGGTGCACCTGTTCGACGCGCTGGTGCGCACCATCCCCGACGGGGTGATGCTGACCACGCTCAAGCAGGAAGGGCAGAAGCTCACCCTGGAAGGGCGCGCCCAGTCCAACGCCCGGGTCAGTACCTACATGCGCAACCTCGAAGGCGCCGGCTGGATGGCCGACCCGCGCCTGTCGGTGATCGAGGCCCGGCCGGAAGGCGCCGGCGTGCACAGCGCCGCGCTGCCCTACGTGTTCAACCTGTCGGTCACCCTGACCACGCCGTCCGATGACGCCGACCAGGCGCCGGAAGGCGTTGAGCCGGACACCGGCGCGGACGTGGCCGAAGCGCCGGTCGCTGAAGAAGGAGCCGCATCGTGAGTGCCAAACGCAAGATGTCGCTGCGCGAGCTCGACTTCAACAACATGGGCTCGTGGCCGAAGGAGTACAAGATCGGCTTCTGCGTGCTGATCGGCCTGCTGGTCTTCGGCCTGCTCTGGTGGCTGTTCGTGCGCGACAAGCTGGCCAGCCTGGAAGGGCTGGAGCGGCAGGAATCGCAGAAGCGCGCCGAGTTCGAGGAAAAGCAGGGCCGGGCCACCAACTTGGAGCCGCTCAAGCAGCAGCTGGCACAGATGGAACAGCAGCTGCAGCAGATGCTGCGCCAGCTGCCCAGCCGCACCGAGATGCCGGACCTGATCACCGACATTTCCCAGACCGCGGTGGCAACGGGCATCCAGAACGACCTGTTCCGGCCCGGTCCCGAGGCGCCCAAGGAGTTCTACGCCGAGCAGCCGATCTCGCTGCGCATGCGTGGCAGCTATCACCAGTTCGGGGCATTCGTGAGCGGCGTGGCTTCCCTGCCGCGGGTGGTCATCATGACCATGCACGATATTTCGCTGCAGCCGCGCGACGGCGGGGCGATCCGGCCCGGGGCCAGCCTGGAGCTGGCCGGTACGGTGAAGACGTATCGCTACCTTGATGATGAAGAAACGGCCGAACAACAGGCCGCCCAGGCTGCGGGGGGACGCTGACATGCGCGGGATTGGACATGTGGCGCGGATCGCGCTGGTCTCTATGCTCGTCCTCGGCGTGGCCGCCTGCGGCCGCGGGATCACCAGCAAGCCCGGTGATGCGCCGAACCTGGAGGAGTGGGTTGCCAACGTGCGCGCGCGCCCTGCGCCGCCGCTGGAGCCGCTGCCGGTCATGCAGCAGTTCGAAACCTTCGAATACGCCGCCCAGGACCTGCGCGACCCGTTCAGCGACGCCTTTGCCGACGCCGGCGGCGTTGGTCCGCGGCCGGATTCGGATCGCCGCAAGCACGAGCTCGAGGATTTCCCGCTCGACAGCCTCGAGATGGTTGGCACCATTGGCCGCGGCGGTTCGATCATCGGCCTGGTGATGGCGCCGAACAAGGTGACCCACCGCGTGCGCAACGGCGATTACATGGGCCAGGCGGACGGGCGGATCACCTCGATTGCCGAAGACCGTATTGAACTCGTGGAACTGGTGCCCGATGGTGCCGGCGGCTGGCTGGAACGCCCGGCTGCAATTTCAATTGAATAACACGCCCTTGAACAACAAATTGATTAGGGATTAGGGGAAGTCAGATGATGAGCAACGCGCAAGATCCTCGTGCGACGCGTCGCATCCAGCCGATCCGTTCGGCCACCTTTGGCCTGGCGGTGGGACTGTTGGCCGCGACCTCCGGAGTGCACGCCGCGCAGTCGCCCGGCATCGCCCCCCAGATGGCCGTGCTGCAGACGGTCATGACAGGAAGCGACCCGGCCAAACAGCTCCCCGGAGCGATTGCCGTCGATGACATCGACTTCCACCGCGGGGATGGCGGTTCGGGCAAGCTGGTGCTGCGGTTTGATGGCGAGGGCGCGGTGCCCGACATGCGCGCCGACGGCGCGAGCGTGGTGATCGAGGTGGGCAACGTCAACCTGCCGGGCGCGCTGCAGCGTCCGCTGGACGTGTCCGATTTCGCCACCCCGGTGCGCCGCATCGATGCGGTGCAGAGCGGTACCAATACCCGCATCGTGCTGACCGCCCACGGCGAGTTCGAGCCAATGGCCTACCAGACCGGCCGCGAGTACATCGTGGAGCTGGTACCGCGTGCCGAGGTGCCGGGGCGTGCGGTGGGCGCGGCCGGTGCGGTCGCTGGCGGCCAGCTCAGTGCCGCATCGGTTGCGGAAGAGCGCACCTACTCCGGTCACCCGGTGGTGTTCAACTTCCAGGACGTGCCGGTGCGCACGGTGCTGCAGATGATTGCCGAGGAGTCCGACTTCAACGTTGTCGCTTCCGACAGCGTGACCGGCAACGTGACCCTGCGTCTGGACAACGTGCCGTGGGACCAGGCACTGGACATCATTCTGCGGGCCAAGTCGCTGGACAAGCGCCGCGACGGCAACGTGATCTGGATCGCGCCGCAGAGCGAGATCGCCGCGTATGAGAAAGCCCGTGAGGATGCCCGTGCCGAGCTCGAAGACCGGGTCGAGATGGTCACCGAGTACATCCCGATCAGCTACGGCAATGCGGAGGATATCGCCACCCTGCTGACCGACGAGAGCAAGACCGGGCAGGGCGCCGGTGGCGGCAGCGGCACGTCGCAGAGCCGGGGCTTTCTGTCCCAGCGCGGCAGCCTCAGCTTTGACCGCCGCACCAATACCCTGCTGGTGATCGACAACCCGACCCGGGTGGCCGATATCCGCCGTCTGGTGCAGGAACTGGACAAGCCGGTGGACCAGGTGGTGATCGAGGCGCGCATTGTGATCGCCAACGAGTCGTTCGCCCGGGACATCGGTGCGCGGTTCGGTGTGTCGGGCCGTAGCGACAGCGGTGCGGGGCGCGTGATCGGTTCGGGTTCGCTCGACGCCAACGCCGGTTACATCAACTCGGTGATCGATGGCGAGCCGACGTGGGATCTCCCGGGCAGCCTGAACTTCAACAACCCGGCGGACCGCACCCTCGGAGCTGGCTCGCTGGGCCTGACGATCCTGGGCAACGCGATCAACTGGAACGTGGAGATTTCGGCGCTGCAGCAGGAAGGCCGCGGTGAGGTCATCTCCAACCCGCGTATCGTCACCAGTAACCAGCGCGAGGCGGTGATCCGCCAGGGCCAGGAAGTGGGCTACTTGACCGTGACCGGCGGGCAGAGCAACAACGTGCCGACGGTGCAGTTCAAGGAAGTGCTGCTGGAGCTGAAGGTCACCCCGACCATCACCAACGACGGCCGTGTGTTCCTGGTCATGGATATCACCAAGGACGAGATCAGCGGATACACCGACATGGGTGCCTACGGCTCGGTGCCGAACCTCAACAAGCGTGAAATCAACACCGCCGTGCTGATCGACGACGGCCAGACGGTATCGATCGGCGGCGTGTATGAATTCCGCGATCGCAGCGACCTGTCCAAGGTGCC
>DXCY01000163.1 GCA_019115725.1 Candidatus Luteimonas excrementigallinarum | reverse complement strand
CGTCGGCGTCGGCGTCGGCGACCACGCGGATCATGCTGTCCAGCTCGACGGTTTCGGTCTGCGACAGCCCCGCCGCGCGCACGGCTTCGCGCAGCGACCCATCGATGGGCGTGTTGGAGCGGATGATCGCGTCGCCGCCCAGCAGCCGGTTGGCCTCGGCCGCCAGCGCGCGGCCGGCGCGGTCGGTGACGAAGCCCACCGCGGTCACCGCCAGCACCGCCAGCACCAGCGCGGCCAGCATGATCCGCACCTCACCTGCGGCCAGGTCCCGGCGCAGCTGGGTCCAGGCCAGGCGCGCCGTCCTCATGCGGCCGCCACCAGCCTGCCGCTGTCCAGCCGCAGTACCCGCTTGCAGCGGGCAGCTAGGCTGTCGTCGTGGGTCACCAGCACCAGGGTGGTGCCGGCATCGGCATTCATCGCAAACAGCAGCTCAATCACCTGCTGGCCGGTGCGCGTATCCAGGTTGCCCGTGGGCTCATCGGCAAACAGCAGCGACGGCCCGGTTACGAACGCCCGCGCCAGTGCCACCCGCTGCTGCTCCCCGCCCGACAGCTGACGCGGGTAATGGCCCAGGCGCTCGCCCAGGCCCACCTTGCGCAGCACCTCTTCGGCCGGCGCCCGCACATCCGCGTCGCCGCGCAGCTCCAGCGGCAGCATCACGTTCTCCAGCGCGGTCAGCGACGGCAGCAGCTGGAAGTTCTGGAACACGAAGCCGACCTTTTCCGCCCGCACCGCGGCCCGGCCATCCTCGTCCAGCACCGACAGCGGCTGACCATCCAGCACCACCTCACCGCCGCTGGGCACGTCCAGCCCGGCCAGCAGCGAGAGCAGCGTGCTCTTGCCCGACCCCGACGCGCCCACGATGGCCACGGTGTCACCGTGCTCGACATGGAACCCGACGTCGTCGAGGATGGTCAGATCGCCCGAGGGCAGCGGCACGCGCTTGCCAAGCCCGGAGACATCAAGCACACGCCGGGTGCCGGCCCGCGCCGGATTGGTATCGGCCATGAAGGATCCTGTTGTGGTCCGGCCCGGCGGCGCTGGCGCGGAAGGCCGGCGCCCGCCCGGCACAGGACTGGAGAGCAGGTCGCAATGATCGCAGGATATTCGCCCCGGCGGGGCTGGTTGCAGGGAGCCACCGCGGCCCTGCTGGTACTTGTGTGCGCACTGGGCGCGGTGACCCAGGCCCAGGCACAGCCCACGCCGCAATCACCGCCCGGCGAGGCTCCACACACCCTGCTGGTCATGGGCGACTCCCTGTCCGCCGGCTACGGCATGGCGGCGACCGAAGGCTGGGTATCGCTGCTGGCCGGCGAGCTGGCCGGCTCCCATCCCGACTGGCGGGTGGTCAATGCCAGCATCAGCGGTGAAACCAGCGCCGGCGGTGCGGCGCGGATCATCGGCGAAGCGTGGCGCCACCAGCCCGACGCCGTGGTGATCGCGCTGGGCGCCAACGACGGCCTGCGCGGCCTGCCGCTGGCCGAGATGCGCCGCAACCTGGCGCGCATGATCGGCGTCGCCCGGCATGTGGATGCCCGGGTGCTGCTGGTGGGCATGCGCATGCCGCCCAACCTGGGGCCCGACTACACCCGGGGCTTCGAGCAGGTGTACCGCGACCTGGCGGACCTGTTCGACGTGACCCTGGTGCCGTTTCTGCTCGAGCCCATTGCGCTGGACCCCGACGCCTACCAGCAGGACAACCTGCACCCCACCGAAGCCGCCCAGCCGCGCATCCTCGATCACATCACCCCGTCCCTGCTGCCCCTGCTGGACGGACAGCCGTAACCTCCGGGCGCCGGGCGTCCGGTTGAACCCGTCCCGCCACGCGCCCAGACTGCGGTGACCCCCTCGTTGAAGCGGATGCCCAAGGAGTTCCCCATGAAAACCCTCCTGACCTCGCTTGCCCTGGCCTTCACCCTGTCGCTGGCCGGCTGTGCCACGACCGGCTACGGCAGCTACGCCGCTGACCCCGACGCCGTGCGCGCCCTGGCCGGTGACGGGCCGGTCACCGTCGAGTGGACCGACCCCGAGCAGTTCACCGAGATCCTGCACAGCCGCAACCGCTGGGAAGCCCGCCGCGGCACGTGGGTGGAAGACCTTGCCACCCACCTGCGCGACGGCGCCGCCGAACGCATCGGCCCCGGCGAACAGCTGCACTTCGTGATCACCGATATCCGCCGCGCCGGGGATTTCGAACCCGGACGCGCCCAGGGACGGATGGACCACGTGCGGATCATGCGCGACATCTACTGGCCGCGGATGACCGTGGAGCTTGCCCATTACGACGCCGCCGGCAACCTCATCGCCAGTGGCGAGCACCGGCTCAGCGATCCGTCCTACCTGTCCTCACAGGCCTTCGCGCGCAGCAACACCGATCCGCTGCGCTACGAAAAAGCCATGATCGACCGCTGGCTGCGCCAGGAGTTCGGCCCGGCGCGCTAACGGACCACGTCCAGGAAATGCATGTGGCGCTGGTACTGGTCGAGCACGTCGTGGATGACCTCCTCCCGGCGCCAGCCCATCAGGTCGTAGCCCTGCCCGCCCTCGCGCAGGTGCACCGCGGCACGATAACCATGCGGATCCCCGCGGCGCCTGCGCCGCGGGTCCTCCAGCACGAAGCTCGGCGGGTCGTAGGCCTCCACGTGCACTGAATAGAAGAAGTCCATCTCCTCGCCGTGACCGACCCGCAGCCAGGCCCGGCCGCCGCCCTCGTCGTCGCTCTCCACCTGCGCCTGGACGCCCTGCGCCTCCAGCTCCCGGGCCACGTCCTCGAGCGCCGGGCGCACTTGGCCCTGGAGGAATTCCAGCACCTCCTTCCTACCCGGCTGCCACACCAGCGACCGCACCCGTGCCTTCCATTCGACGCCCGCGGCGCCCGCCGGCAGCGGCCGCGCGTTGCGGATGCTCGTGCGCTTCACCACCTCCAGCCGCATCGCCCGCAGCAGGCCCCAGCACATCAGCAACATGATCACGGTGAAGGGCAGCGCGCTGGCCAGCGTCGCCGCTTGCAGCGCCGCCAGACCACCTGCAAGCAGCAGCGCGATCGCCACCACCCCTTCCAGCAGCGCCCAGAAGATCCGCTGCCACACCGGCGACTGTTCCTCGCCCTTGGAGGTGAGCATGTCCACCACCAGTGATCCGGAGTCCGACGAGGTGACGAAGAAGAGCACCACCAGCAGCGTCGCCACGGTCGAGGTCACCGCCGTCAGCGGCAGTTCCTCCAGGAACCGGAACAGCGCCACCGACGAATCCGCGGCCACCGCATCCGACAGCCCGGTGATGCTTTCGATCGCGACCATATACAGCGCGGTGTTGCCGTAGATCGTCATCCAGATGAAGGTGAAGCCCAGCGGTACCAGCAGCACGCCGGTGACGAACTCGCGCACCGTGCGCCCGCGCGAGATGCGCGCGATGAACATGCCCACGAACGGCGACCAGGCGATCCACCAGCCCCAGTAGAACAGGGTCCAGCCGCCCAGCCAGCCGGTCGGCTCGTAGGCATAGAGGTTGAAGGTCATCGAGAACAGGTTGGACACGTACATGCCGGTGTTCTGCACGAACGCCTGCAGCAGGTGCACCGTCGGCCCGGCCAGCAGCACGAAGATCAGCAGGCCGACGGCCAGCAGGATGTTCAACTCCGACAGCCGGCGGATGCCCTTGTCCAGCCCGGTGACCACCGAGCCGGTCGCGACCAGGGTGATGGCGATGATCAGGACCACCTGCACCATCACGCTGATCTCGACCCCCAGCAGGTAGTTGAGCCCGGCGTTGATCTGCATGACGCCGAAGCCCAGCGACGTGGCCACCCCGAAGATCGTGCCCAGCACCGCGAAGGTATCCACCGTGTGCCCGATCGGCCCGTGGATGCGCTCGCCGATCAGCGGGAACAGTGATGAGCGGATCCGCAGCGGCAGTCCGTGGCGGAACGCGAAGTACGCCAGCGACAGCGCCACCACCCCGTAGATGGCCCAGGCATGGATGCCCCAGTGGAAGAACGTGATCCGCATCGACTGCCGCGCCGCCTCGACCGTCATCGGATCGCCCACCGGCGGATCGACGTAGTGCATGATCGGCTCGGCCACGCCGAAGAACATCAGGCCGATGCCCATGCCGGCCGCGAACAGCATCGCGAACCAGGTGAAGTAGCTGTAGTCGGGCAAGCTGTGATCGGGGCCCAGCCTGATCCGCCCCAGGCTGCTCACCGCCAGACCGACGATGAACACCAGGAACCCGGCCACCGCCAGGATCGTGAACCAGCCGGCCTCCTGCGCCACCCAGTCCTTGGCCGCCGTGAATATCGCTTCGGCCTGCGTGGGCACGATGAACGACGCCGCCACCATCAACAGCACCAGCAGTGCGGACGGCCAGAACACCGGCGCAAGGATCGACGCGCGCGGATGCGGGCCGGGTTCGGGGTTGTCAGTGCTGTTCATTGCATTTCCTCAGAAGAAGAAGCCCATGTTCACGTTCAGTCGCGAGCGCCATCCGTCGCCGCCGGGCTCGGCGATGCCCACGCCCGGCCCGCCCGCAAACCACATGTTCCTGCCCGCGATCCAGTCCACGTAGGTGAACATCCTGCCCTTGGCGAAGCTGCAGCCCGTGACGTTCTGCCACGACTCGCGCAGTCCCGGGTCGCCGCCGCGCGGCAGCGTCAGGCTCAGGTTGTTGTAGCAGGTGACGCCGTCGAACCAGCCCGGCCGCGGCAGCGCCCAGGCCAGGTTGAAGGTGGGCACGTCGGCTTCGGCGGCGATCTCGAAGGGAAACATGAAGGCCGACAGCGCCATCCGCGGCTCCGGGTTGCCATAGCGGTAGCGCGCCCACTGCAGCTGCACCGTGGCCGGCCCGCGGCGCCATTGCGCATGCAGTGCCGCGGCATGATGACCGTGGTGTCCACCCGCGGCCCGGTCCTCGATGTGGCCGGTGAACGCCGAGCCGCCCAGCGCCAGCGCAGCGCCGTTCCAGTCCAGTACGCGTTCGTAGCGCAGGGCGACACGCCCGCGTTCGCGATAGGGAAGCTCCGGGGTGGTGGCGACATCGAAGGAATAGCGGCCATGGCGCGCACCGGAGCCGTACTCATCTCCCTGGAACCAGCCCACGTGCCAGCGGTGCGGTCCGGCGCCGTGCTCCCAGACCACGCCGAGATCGTAGTCATCCTCGATCCCCAGGTAATAGCCGGAGCCGAACCAGAAGCTGTGCGAGGCGTAGGGCAGCAGCCCGAACGGCACCTGCTGCACGCCCGCCCGCAGCTGTGCATCGGAGCCGATATCCCAGCCCGCCCAGGCGTGATGGACCGCATCGAAGCCGTCGTACCAGCGGTACTGAAATGAGAACGATGCCGGGCCCTTGCGTCCACGCGCTTCTGCCCGGAGCAGCTCAAGGTCGGCGCCGGGGCTGTCCGCATAGTCGAGCCAGCCATAGCTGAAGCGCACTGCGCCGCCCAGCTCCAGGCCGTCCTGCGCCGGCTGCGCCCAGCCCGTGGCCTGCACTCCGGCGAGCAGCAGCCCGCCAGCCAGACACCACACCCTCCCGATCCGTATGGGCACGTAACGCTTCCCGTCGCGTCGAGGTCAGGGAGATCAGGCTACCCCCAGCTGCACGGGTCCGCAAACACGCGGGCGCGGATCCGCACGGACCTGCCAGCGTCCGTACCGGCAAAACGGGACGCTCAGGGCGATTGCAAAAGGCGTCCGACTGGGCGACTTTCATGGCCCCGGGCCGCTGGCTCTCCGCTCACACTCCCTGCCGATGACCGTGTACGTCGATGATGCCGTCACCCTCTGGCGCGGCCGCCGCTGGGCCCACCTGATGGCCGACTCGCTGGACGAGCTGCACGAGTTCGCCGAGCGTCTGGGAATGCCCCGACGCGCGTTCCAGAACAAGACCAGCGGCGCCCACTACGACGTCACCGCGGACATGCGCCTGCGGGCCATCGCCCTCGGCGCCACCCCCATCTCCCGCCACAAGGACCGTGAGCTGGTGCGCGCGGTGATCGCCAATGCCCGCGCGCAGGGGCGTGGCGAAACGGACTGAACCCGCACCATCGGCAATCAACCCCAATGACATCACGACAAGGACGTCGCACCCGGGAGCTCGAACAGGGCGCTGCCATCGTTGTGGAGGGCCGCAGGCTGCGCCTTGGGCGGCGGCTCAACAGCGGCGGTGCTGGCAGCATCCACCTGGTCAGCGGCGCTCCGGGCCAGGTTGCGAAGATCTATCACTCCGGCAGCGACCACGCCAGCTACCACTCCAAAATCGAGGCGATGCTGCACCTGCGGCCCAAGCTGCCGGACCGCCAGGAAAAGGGAAAGCGATACGTCCAGATTGCCTGGCCCCAGGCCATCGCCCACGACAGCAACGGAAACTTTGTCGGCTTCCTGATGCCGATGCTGGATATCGACGCCACCCGGGACCTGGAGCACATCCTCAACGAGCGCCAGGCACGCGCTGCAGGGCTGCCTACCAGCCTTGGGGCCAAAGCCACACTCGCTGCCAACCTGGCTTCCGTACTCAGCGCCCTGCACCGGAAAGGCCACCGCGTGGTTGACCTGAAGCCGGTCAACCTCCGCTTCTACATCCACTCGCTGTACATCGCGATGCTCGACTGCGACGGCTTCAGCATCCAGGGGCGCGACACCCGCTTTCGCGCACCGCAGGTGACAGCCGACTACCTGGCCCCTGAATACCAGCAGCGCGGGATCGGCAGTGGGGATGAAGAGCCACAGGACCGGTTCGCCCTGGCAGTCATCGTGTTCCAGCTGCTCAATTCCGGAATACACCCCTACAGCGGCCAGCCTCTCCGCCCAACGGTCGCTACCGACCTCCCCGGGCGGATCCGCACCGGCCACTACCCATACGGAGTTCGCCCGCATCCGCATGTCAGGCCCGTGCCTGCCAGTGCGCACGCTGCAATGCCTCCGCAGCTGCGCGCTCTTTTCGATCGTGCGTTTACCGGCCCACCAGCGGAACGTCCTTCGGCAGCAGAGTGGGCGCAGCTGCTGGCGGGATACGCCCGGCGCAACAGCGGTTTGCTGGCCACCTGCGCGCGGGACAGGAGCCACCAGCACTTCCAGGGCATGCCTTGCGCGGCCTGTCAGCGCAGCGACATTCTTTCCAGGGCACGGACATCATCCAACCAGGCCAGGAAGCGCCGTCAGGCGAAACGGGCCCAGACCCGTCACGCCCAAAGGCCTGCGCCCCGCCACGGCCATCCCGTCCCGGGGCAGCCATTTCCACAGGCATTTCCACTGCCGATTCCTCAGCCAATGCCACAACAGGCCCCGATGGGCCCTGTTGCAAAGGTGGGATGGGGAATCGTCGCTGGGATCCTGGCGCTACTGACGCTGGTACCGATCATTGATGCAATGATCCCCGAGCTGCCAACGACTCCTACCGCGCTGTCGCCGGGACTGGCCCCTGCAGATCCGGATCATGCGCCGGGCGGCCCCGCATGGAAAAGACGCATGGGGCTGGACGGCCGCCACGCCAGGATCGATGAGGCCTGGACCGATGCCCAACGGGTCTTGGATGCCGTCATTGCACAGGATCATGAAGCCTTCGCCATTGGCCTGCAGCGCATGACCCTCCATGCCAGGGTCCGCCGGGCACTGACGCGGGAGTCATCAGGCTGGTCCGACCGGCTCACGCCCCGAATGAGTCAAGTATCGGCATTGGTGCGCCAACCCGGTCGCGCCATGGTTGCGGGAAGTCCAAGTTCTGACTGGGCAACCGCTCTCCCCGCGCGTCGCTCGCCCGCCAGCAGCACAGCGTCGCAACAACTTCTGGCGGAACAGCTTCTGGAAGTGCTTCAGAACAGTCCGCACGATCCCTATCACTGGGCCCAACTCCATTTGCTGATGCTGGACCGCGGTGAAGATGAATATGCGGCGGCCGCCTACGCCGTTGCATTGATCCTCTCACCCGCACCGGACCCATCCGCCACTGACGGCAGCGCGGGTGGGCAGGCGCCCAACCAGGACCCGGATATCACCGCCAGACGTCAAGGACATCATCTGGCCAACGCGCTGGGATACCGGAAAGAGCCGCAGCGCCCCTCCATGGACGCCTCAGCGCCATGATGGAACTTCTGACCATACTGATGACCCTGACTTTCGGCGCCGTGATCTTTGCGGCAAGCGCGTGGGTAGCGCATCGGGTCCGGCGGCAATCAGGCATCGGCACGCGGCCATGGTGGAACCTTGCCGCGGGGGCTTTCGCCGTGGCGGCAACCATCTGGTACTTCAGGCTGGACCCTCCACAAGCACTCGGCGAAGCATTTCCGCGTGGAGGCGCGCGTATCGATATCACGCTGCATCCAGATGCCGGCGCCGCCGAGGCGCAAGCTGTACTTGATGACCTCACGCCGCTGATGATCGCTTCGGCCACCGCCTCGAATCCGGGCCGTTACCGGATCCTGGGACAACGGATACAGGTTGACCTGGGAGACCTGGCCAACCGCACCACAGACCCGGTCCTTCCGCGTCTGCAACGGATATTCGATGCAGTTATTGACGAGGACCTGCAACTGCCATCGACGCTGCAGGTAATACTAGTCACCGGAACAGGAGAGGCCATCCCGGCCCGGATGAGCGGCCGGCATCTGTCGCTTGGCGTGACCTCGGTCGAAACCGCTGATGAATCCGGCAGCAGATCCTCGAGAACGCGCCAGACCTGCGTCCTGGATGGGCTGATGGAAATATCTGTTGAAGCAGCCACCCAGCTGGGCTTGTCGTCACGTCGCTCTTACTTTCTGCCTGATGCGGACCCCAGCAGGCACGCGCGACATCTGCACATCACGGAACTCCCCCCACCCCTGCGCGGATCAAGACATGAGCTGGTTCACTGGCGAACCCACTCATTGGCCCGGGCACGCCCTCTCAGGCGAGGAGGCTTCCAGGTTCCGGTAAGACTCAAGCTGGTTGAAAGTCCTTACGCCACTGCCCTCTATCCCTGCGATCAGGACAGGTTCGTCGGCATAGATCCGCGCTGGCTGCACGTGACTGCCAAACAGGACTATCCAGCCCTGGCGCGGCATGCGGCATCGGCTCGCGTCTACTACCGCTCCTCCAGCCGCTGGTATTCCCGGGCAGGGTGGGTGCAATCGCCTGCCCTGCAGCTGAAAGAGCCAGGTGACTGATTGGCGGCACACGCTCCCTGCCTCTTCAGTCGCGCTCAGCCCCCGTTGTCCTTCGTGAGCCGCGCGGCGGGCTCATTTAACGATTGCGGATTTTTTCTCACGCGTCGAAGACAGCCTCCTGCCCAGACTCGACTCCCACATTCCCCCAACGAGGAGTCACCCCATGAACAACATCATCAGGAACCATCCGCGAACCCTGCTGGCTGGTGCGCTGTCGGTGGCGCTGATGTTCGCCGCAGGCGGTGTGATGGCACAGGACGCCGCCCATGACCGCACGGCCACCGAGAACATGGATTCCGATCAGCCGATGAGCGACACCTGGATCACCACCAAGGTCAAATCCAGCCTGCTCGCCGATTCCGACGTAGCCGGCCTGGATGTTGAGGTCGAAACCGTCAACGGCGTCGTCCATCTGCGCGGTGATGTCGACAGCCAGGCCCAGGTGGATCGCGCGGTGGAAATCGCCCGCGACATCGATGGCGTGACCAACGTCGATTCCTCCAGCCTCAACACGGCCGCAGGCACCAGCGACTTCTGATCCTGATCCGGCCGTGCGTGCCCTGACAGGCGCGCTCCAATAAAACCAAGAGCCGGACCTGATCCGGTCAGATCGATGGTTACTCCCAGCGGTCCTGTCCACGACAGGACCGCTTTTTTATGCGCCCGCACCCGTCTTCCCGGCAGCCCGGGCCAGGCCATGGAACTGAACCCAACGCCAACTGTCATCACCCTGTCACACTCCCAGGGTAGAGCGCGGGCGCGACGCATCGCTAGGCTGGACCACCCTGTCACCCACGCTCCACATGCTCCGTATCCTCCTCCCCCTGCTTGCCGGCCTGCTCATCACTGGCGTGCTTGTTGCCGGCCTGCCCTCCTGGTCCGGACTGTCCGCCGGCCTCGCCTCGCACCTGGTCGCACCGGGCGGCACATCGCCGCTGCTGCCGCCGGCACCGATCAATGCCGCCCTCGCCCGCCTGC
>DXCY01000162.1 GCA_019115725.1 Candidatus Luteimonas excrementigallinarum | reverse complement strand
ACCGTGCGCAGCGGCGATATGACCCCGCTGTTCGAGGCGATCACCCGCCACGTACCGCCGCCGCCGGTGGATCCGGACGGCCCGTTCCAGATGCGGGTCACCTCGCTGGACTACAACAGCTACGTGGGCGTGATCGGCGTGGGCCGGATCCAGCGCGGCACGGTCAAAACCAATCAGCAGGTCACGGTGATCGCCGCCGATGGCAGCACCCGCAGCGCCAAGGTCCTGCAGGTGCTGGGCTTCATGGGCCTGGAGCGGGTGGAAGTGGAACAGGCCCGGGCCGGCGACATCATCGCCTTCTCCGGTATCGACAAGCTCGGCATCTCCGACACCCTGTGCGATCCGTCCGCGGTGGAACAGTTGCCGGTGCTGGCGGTGGACGAGCCCACCATCTCGATGACCTTCCAGGTCAACGATTCGCCGTTCGCCGGCGTCAAGGACCGCTCCGGCGGCAAGTTCCTGACCTCGCGCCAGCTGCGTGACCGGCTGATCCGGGAAACCCGCCACAACGTAGCCCTGCGGGTGGAAGACACCGCCGACGCCGACCGTTTCACCGTGTCCGGCCGCGGCGAGCTGCACCTGTCGATCCTGATCGAAACCATGCGCCGCGAAGGCTATGAGCTCGCGGTGTCGCGCCCGGAAGTGATCATGCGCGAAGTCGACGGCGTGATGGAGGAGCCCTACGAATCGCTGGTGGCCGACGTGGACGAACAGCACCAGGGCAGCGTGATGGGCCGCCTGGGCGAGCGCAAGGCCGTACTGCAGAACCTAGAGCCGGACGGCAAGGGCCGCGTGCGCCTTGAATTCATTATTCCCGCGCGCGGGCTGATCGGCTTCCAGACCGAGTTCAAGACCCTGACCTCGGGCACCGGCATGCTGTTCCACGTGTTCGATCACTACGGGCCGCAGTCGGATGCCGATATCGGCCAGCGGACCAACGGCGTGCTGATCTCCAACGCCACCGGCCCCTCCCCCGCCTACGCGCAGATGGCCATGCAGGAGCGTGGGCGGCTGTTCATCGAGCCGGGCGAAGAGATCTACGAAGGCCAGATCGTCGGCATCCATTCCAAGGACAACGACCTCACCGTCAACGCCCTGCGCGGCAAGCAGCTCACCAACTTCCGCGCCTCCGGCAAGGACGACGACGAAGGCCTGGTGCCGCCGGTCCGCTTCTCGCTGGAACAGGCGCTGGAGTTCATCGACGACGATGAGCTGGTGGAAGTGACCCCAAACCAGATCCGCCTGCGCAAGAAGCACCGCACCGAGGTCGACCGCAAGCGGGCCAGCCGCGGGGCCTGAACAGCCCCACGGTTTCACCTGCCGCCCAAGCAAAGCCCGCGAGTGGTGCGGGCGCGTCTTCTGCAGTACCTTGGCCCGTCCGCAATGCGCCAAGGCAACGTGATGATCGCAGGCCGGGCACTGCAGTCCGCCCTCTATCGCCATCGTTATTACGCGAAACAGGCCCTCGGCCTGGCTAACCGGGTCCTTCCCCGGCGAACCGGGCGATGGCTGAGAGGACTGGCCGAACAGGTCGCCTTCCGTGTAGTCCCCCAATACCAGGGGGATACGCTCCCACCGATCTTTCATTACTGGTCCGGGCGTTACGTGGCGCCGCTCCTGGCCCGGATCGGGATTGGGCGACCGGAAGATCTGTTCTTCATCGAAACCGAGCGGCATGCACGCAAGACCGGCCGCCCCATCTCCGTCGTCAGCCTTGGAACGGGATCATGCTCGTTGGAAGTTTCCCTGGCGGCAGCGCTGCGTGAGCGCGGAATTCAAGCCACCCTGGAATGCGTGGATATCAACGCCAGCCTGATTCAACAGGCCACAACCAATGCCAGGGCGCTTGGGCTAACGGATTGCATGAGCTTCAAAGTTGCCGACTGCACCCACTACGCCAGGCCTGCACCGGCCGACGTGATTATCGTGAACCAGTTCCTCCACCACGTGGAAGACCTGGAAGCATTCTGCGCAAGCCTCGCCCACATGCTGGCTCCTGATGGCCTGCTGCTCACCGCTGACATGGTAGGACGCAACGGCCATCTCCCTTGGCCTGCAGTGGATAGCGTCGTCCAATCCCACTGGAAAGCTCTTTCCCCTGCACAGCAATTCGATCGCTTTTACAACGCCCGACGCACTCACTATGCCGCCGTCGATCACGCGTCGTATTCGAACGAAGGAGTGCGGGCCCAGGACATCGTCCACTGCCTCTCCAACAGCTTTGACTTCACCACTTTCCTCACTTTTGGCGGCGCCATCATGCCGTTCGTGGAAAGGCGGGTCGGTTTCAACTTCGACCCGCAGGACGCGGCGGACCGCACCTTCATCGACGAAGTTGCAGAACGTGACCAGACGGCGCTACTCAACGCCGAATACCCGGGATCCAACATGATTGCGGTGCTCCGGCATAAAGGATGTGCCCAGCCCGGAGTTTTCCATCCGGTCACTCCGGCCGAGCACATACGGATGACCGCCGACCAGCTCAGCCTGGCTGCAAAGCGCCTCTCGTAGGGCCCTCCCGAAGACTCACAAGCCTCACGCCTTTGCCGGCGCCCCCAGCGACGCCTGCTTGCGCACGATGAGCATGGCCGTTTCCAGCGCCTGCTCGTAGTTCAGGCGCGGATCGACGGAGGAACGGTACGCGCGGCTGAGGTCGGTGTCGGTCAGCTCGCGGGCGCCGCCGGTGCATTCGGTCACGTCCTCACCGGTCAGCTCCAGATGCACGCCGCCCAGACGCGTGCCGGCCGCCGCGTGGATGTCGAACGCCTGTTCGATCTCGCTGCGGATGTTGTGGAAACGCCGCGTCTTGTAGCCGTTGCTGCTGGTCTCGGTATTGCCGTGCATCGGGTCGCACACCCACAGCACGCGGCGGCCGTCGCGGCGGATCGCCTCCACCAGCGGCGGCAGCTTCTCGCCGATCTGGGCGGCGCCCATGCGATGGATCAGGCTCAGCCGGCCCGGTTCGTCATCCGGGTTGAGCACGTCGATCAGCGAGCGCAGCTGATCCGCAGTGACCGAAGGACCCACCTTGACCGCGATCGGATTGCGGATCCCACGGAAGTATTCGATATGCGCGCCATCCGCCGCACAGGTACGCATGCCGATCCACGGGTAATGCGTGCTGAGGTTGAACCAGCCCCACTGGCGCGGAACCTGCCGGGTCTGCGCCTCCTCGTAGGGCAGCAACAGCGCCTCGTGCGAGGTGTAGAAATCCACCCGCTTCAGGTCGTGGATCTGGGTGCCGACCAGCGTTTCCATGAACCGCACCGAATCCCCCAGGCCGTTGACCATGCGCTGGTAGTCCTCGGCCAGCGGGGAATCGCCCACCCACTCCAGGCCCCAGTATTCCGGATGGTGCAGGTCGGCAAAGCCGCCGTCGATCAGCGAGCGGATGAAGTTCATGGTCATGGCGGAGCGCGCATGCGCCTTCACCATGCGCCGCGGATCCGGCGTGCGCGCGGCCGCGGTGAAATCCGGGCCGTTGACGATGTCGC
>DXCY01000016.1 GCA_019115725.1 Candidatus Luteimonas excrementigallinarum | reverse complement strand
CGCAGACGATGACGGCCGAGGTCGGCTATTTCGGCAAGGTGCCCGCGCGGGGGGATTTCGTGCGCGCGGCAGGCAACCACCAGCTGATGGCGCTGCTGGACCGCTGGGCGGGCAGCGGGATCGAGCTGCTGAGCCGTAACCCGGACTGGAAGCGGCTGTATGACGGGGCCGCACCGCTGCATTTTGCGTTCCTGGGCTCGCGCAGCCGGCTGGTGGTGTGCGGCCACCTGCGGCCCAGCCGGGATGCATCCGAGCGGCGCTTCCCGCTGCTGTCGGCGATCCGCATGGAGGTGGGCAATCCGCTGGGCTTCATCGGCCGTAGTCCGATGGCGCTGAACCGGGTCTGGAGCGGGCTGGCGCGGCTCTCGCACGAGGCGGCCACGGCGGAGGATCCGGCGGGGCCGTTGCAGGCCCTGGGCGAGACCCGCTACGAGCTGAGTCCGGATCCGGCAGCCTACGCGGCGCCGTTCAACGATTTCCTGGAAACCCAGACCATCGGTTCGCTGCAGCGGCTGCTGCGTGAGTCCGGGTACGCGCACCTGCAGCTGCGCCACGCCATGCCGGCGCTCGGGTTGCTGTTGCAGCCTGTGCTGACTGGCGGTGGGGTCAGCATCGACAAGGGCCTGGAACTGCCGCTGCCGCAGGACCGGCTGTACCAGCCGCTGGTGGCGGCGTTCTGGCTGGATATCGTGTCGGGGTTCGTGTCGCGCGGGGATTTCGAACTGGCCGTGCTGATCAGCGAGGCCGCGCCGGCGCGGATGGTGCTGGGGTTCAATGGCGCCGACCAGGACACCCTGCGGGCGCTGATCGATCCTCAGGCGGCGCAGGAGCACCTGATCCGTATCGACGCCGCCGACTGGGTGGAAGACCAGCTGGCGGCCGACTATGCGCTCAACAAGCTGGCCAGCTACGTGGACCGCGACGATCTGTCACTGAAGGCCGCGCGCGCGGTCTTCGGCGAAACCTTCCTGGGAGCCTGAACCATGCGATCTCCAATCCTTGCCCTGTTGCTGATGGGCGCTTTCGCTGCGCAGGCGCAGGTGGACCTGCAGCCGGTAGTGGTGGAGGGCGTGGTGCCCGACCAGGCCACCAAGGCGCAGATCCTGGACCCGCTGCGCGAGCTCTATGGCAGCGACCGGGTGGTGGACCGGATCCAGGTGGAATCGATCCCGACGCCGCCCAACTGGGGCAGCTACGTGGCCGGCATGATCACCCCGGGGCTGCAGCGAATCTCGGACGGTGCGCTGGAGGTCAACGGCCAGAGCGTGCGGGTCAGCGGACAGGTGGTGAACGAGGCCCAGCGCCAGCAGGTGGCCAGCGAGCTCAGCCTGGCCAGCAACAGCACCTACACGGTCACCAATGCGCTGCAGACCGGCGGCTCCGGCCAGGGGCTGCTGGATGCGACGCTGGGCGATCGCATCATCGAGTTTGAAAGCGGCAGCGCCCGCCTGACGCAGCTGGGCCAGGACATCCTGGCGGAGATGGCGGCCAGCATGATCGAGATCGGCGATGCCCGCGTGCAGGTGGTGGGGCATACCGACGATGTGGGCAACCGCCAGGCCAACCTGGCGCTCAGCCACGCACGGGCCGAGGCGGTGCGCGATCACCTGGTCACGCTTGGCGTGCCGCGCGCGAATCTGTCGGTCCTGGGCAAGGGCCCGGACGAGCCGGTGGCCGACAATGCCACCGATGATGGCCGCGCCCGCAACCGTCGCATCCAGTTCCAGATCCTCTAGCCCGGGATCTTCCAGACCTCAAGGCTTCGCGCCCGTGGCGCGCGGCTACAGTGCGCCGAGGAACTGTTGGACAGGGGGCGAGAAGCGGTCGAAATCGACCAGGAAGGCGTCGTGGCCCTGCGGGGAGTCCAACCCCACGAAGTGGGAGTCCGCGCCGCCGGCCCGCAGCCCGTCGGCGATCTGGCGCTGCTGCTGGATTGGAAACAGGATGTCGGTGTGCACGCCGATGGTCATCGCCTTTTCGACCTGGATCGAGGCGATCCCGGCGTCGGTATCGCCGCCGGCGCAGTCGCCGATGTCATACCAGTCCATGCAGCGGCTCAGGTACAGGTAGCTGTTGGGATCGAAGTGGCGCACGAACTTGCGCGCATGGGCCTCCAGATAGCTTTCCACCTGGAATTCCATGCCGAACGGATCCTCGTCATCGCGGCGGTCTGAATCCAGCCGCACGCGGCCAAAGCGGCCGTCCCACTCCAGCGCCGAGCGGTAGGTGATCACCCCCAGCTTGCGGGCCATGCGCATGCCGGCCTCGGGGTAGTGCGCATCGCTGAATTCGCCGTTGTTCCAGTTCGGATCCAGACGGATGGCTTCGCGCTGCAGTGAGCGGATGGCGATCGAGAACGGCAGCGCCTGGGCCGCGCCGGAGATATTCAGGTGCGATCGGGTCATGCCGGGATGGCGCTGCAGGAATGCCAGCCCACACATGCCGCCCATCGAGTTGCCCACCACGCAGGCCAACCGCGCGATACCCAGCGCCCGCACCAGGTGCGCGGCGGAATCGGCGATGTCCTCGATCGACAGCTCCGGGAAGCGCAGCCCCCACGGCCGTCCGTCATCGGGATGGGGCGAGGCCGGACCGCTCGAGCCCTTGCAGCTGCCCAGCGGATTGACGCACACCACGAACCAGCGGTCGGTATCGATGGCCCGACCCGGGCCGAGCATGCCCTCCCACCAGCCCGGCGCGGGATCGTCCGCGCTGGCCGAGGCGTGGGCATTGGGCGACAGCCCCGGCAGGATGAGGATGGCGTTGCCGCGGTCGGCATCCAGCCGGCCCCAGGTTTCGTAGGCCACGCGCCCGCCACGCAGCGCGCCGCCGCGTTTCATCGGGAAGGAATCGGGAAGGTCGTGGAACCGGGTGCCCGGCGGGATGAATTCGGTCATGCCGCCAGTTTAACGGCGGCGGTCACAGGTCGTAACCGCCGCCGGGCTTGGCGCTTCAGCGCAGCGCGCCGAGCACCAGCTCCACCGGGCCGTCTGCGGGCAGGCTGATCCGCACCGGCGGCGAAGTCACATCGCCGTCCTGGGGCGTGGCGGTGCCGCTGCTGGAAATGCGCGCCACCAGTTCGACTTCATCCACGGCCGAGAGTGCCTGGGTCGGCATGACCGCATCGCTGTCGTCCAGGGTCAGCTGCAGCGGCAGGTCACGCACCAGCCGGCGCTGGGCTGCGACCGGCATCGGCGGGCCGTCCGGCACCCGTGCGGATACGAACACCACGGCCTCGGGATCCAGCCGCACCATGGCGGCGAATTCGGGATCCAGCGTGACCCGTACCTGCACGGCATGGGGCGAAAGCGGGGCATCACCGGACTGCGGCACCGCCGCCAGCGGCTCCAGGCCGGCATCGCTGCGTGCGGCGTTGATCTGCTGCAGCAGGCCGGAAGCCGCCTGCGGACCCAGTGCACCCAGCAGCGGTTCCCAGGTCTCCGCTGCCCGGGCAGGCTCGTCGGCCTGGCGCAGGGCGATACCCAGGAACAAGCGGGCGCGCTGATGGGAGGGATCGATCTCAAGCGCACGTTCCAGCAGCGCCCGGGCCTCGGCGGTGAAGCCGGCCTCGGGATCGACCGAGGCGATCGCCTCAGCGTGCTCGGTCAGCACGCCGGGGTTTTCCGGATCTAGGCGCGCGGCGCGGCCCAGCGCATCGCGGGCGTCCGCATAGCGGCCCAGCTCGGCGTAGGCGCGGCCAAGCAGGCGCCAGCCTTCGCCCTGCAGCGGGTCGCGCTCCAGGTCCGCCTCGAGCAGGCTGATCGCTTCTTCCATGCTGGTGGGGGCCTCGCGCTGGCCCGGGTCCAGTCCGTCCGGCGTGCCGACCAGCAGGTACAGGCCGGTGGCCAGCAGCGGCACCGACAGGCCCACGGCCATGGCCGCCTGCCGGGAGTGGCCGCGCAGCGGCCCGGCCAGAACCATGGCCGCGGCGATCACAAGCAGCGCGGAAAGAACGATGAAAAGAACCATTACCACTCCTGTCCGTCGTCGACGGGCACTTCGCTGCCAGCGGCTGCGCTGCGTTTGCGTACCGTGCGCACCACCACCACTGCGCCGATCAGCAGCAGCACGCCGGGCCCGAACCACAGCAGCCAGGTGTTGGCCGAAACCCGGGGCCGGTACAGCACGAATTCGCCATAGCGGGCCACCAGGAAATTGCGGACCTCGTCATCGCTCATGTCCTCGCGCATCAGCGACAGCACCTCGCGGCGCAGGTCGTGGGCGATCTGGGCGTTGGAGTCGGCCAGCGACTGGTTCTGGCACATCACGCAGCGCAGCTCCACCACCAGTTGGCGGAAGCGGTCTTCTTCGGCGGCGTCGCGGAATTCGAGCGGCGTGGGGTCCTGGGCCGCCTGGGCCAGGACCGCACCCGGCGCCAGGGCCAACAGCAGGGCGAGCAGCAGGGTCTTCATCCGCCTTCCACCTCATCCAGGGCCGGCAGCAGGCCGGTGCGCACGCTTTCTTCGGTCATCGGGCCCACGTGCTTCCAGCGCACGATGCCGTTGGCGTCGATCAGGAACGTTTCCGGGGCGCCATAGATGCCCCAGTCGATGGCGTAGCGGCCTTCGTAATCGGCCACGACCAGCCAGTAGGGGTTGCCGAACTGCTCGAGCCAGCGCAGCGCGTCGTCCGGTTCGTCCTTCCAGTTGTAGCCCACCAGCCGCACCCGCCGGGTTTCGGCGAAGTCGGTGAGCACCTGGTGCTCATCGCGGCAGCCCGGGCACCAGCTGCCCCACACGTTGAGCACATAGGGGGCGCCGGCCAGGTCCGCGGAGGTGGCCATGTAGTCCGGCGCGTGCAGCACCGGCAGTTCGAACTCCGGCGCCGGACGGTCGATCAGCGGCGAGGGCAGGGCATCGCGGTCGGGATCACGGCTGAGCCACACGCCCGCGGCCAGCAGGGCGGCGATCAGTCCGAACACCACCAGCGGCAACCAGCGGGAGCGGGGAGCGGCAGTGCTCATCCGGCGGCCCTCCGCGGCTGGCCCGCCCGTTCGCTTGCCCGTGGAGACGGTTTGCGGCGGAAACGGCGGTCGGCTGCGGTCACGAAGCCGCCCAGCGCCATCAGCGCGGCGCCCGCCCAGATCCAGCGCACGAACGGCTTGATGTGTACCCGTACCGCCCAGGCACCTTCACCCAGCGGCTCGCCCATGGCGGCGTAGACATCGCCGAAGAAGCCGGTGTGGATGGAGGCCTTGGTCATCACCTGGCCGCCGCTGGCGAAGTGACGCTTCTCGGGAGTCAGCAGCTGGATTTCGCGGCCCTTGCGCAGCAGCATCACGCTGCCACGGTCGGCGATGTAGTTCGGTCCCTGCACGCGCTCCACGCCGTCAAAGCGGAATTCCATGCCGTCCACTGCCACCACCTCGCCCGGCCGCATGGCCATCTCCCGCTCCGCGTCCAGTGCGCCCACCATCAGCGCGCCGATCACGAACAGGGCAATGCCGAAGTGGGCCAGGCTCATGCCCCACATCTCCAGCGACATGCGGCCGCTGGCCGAGCGCAGCCGCGACCACACGAACCGCAGCGTGCCGAAACCGGCCCAGAGCCCGCCGGCAAAGGCGGCGGCAACCTTCCAGGGCGCCTGCGGGGCGAGGAAGAAGGCGATCGCGCCGCCCACCAGGGCCAGCACGAACCAGGGGGCGAGCATCCGCAGCGGCCTGGACGGCTCCTCGCGCTGCCAGCGGGTCAGCGGACCGAACGGCAGCAGCAGCACCAGCGGGGCCATCAGGATGACGAACAGCAGGCCGAAGTAGGGCGGGCCGACCGAGATCTTGCCCATGTCCAGGGCATCGGCCAGCAGCGGATACAGCGTGCCCAGCAGCACCATGGCGGTCGCCGCCACCAGCAGCAGATTGTTGATCAGCAGCAGGGTTTCACGAGAAGCGGCGGCAAACGGGCGCCCGGCCTCGTTGTCCGGCGAGCGCAGCGCATACAGCAGCAGCGACGCGCCCACGGTAATGCCCAGGAACAGCAGGATGAACAGCCCGCGCTCCGGATCGGCGGCGAAGCTGTGCACGCTGGTCAGCACGCCCGAGCGCACCAGGAACGCGCCCAGCAGCGACAGCGAGAACGTGGCGATGGCCAGCAGCAGGGTCCAGCCATGGAAGCTGCCGCGCTTCTCGGTGACCGCCTGCGAATGGATCAGCGCTGCGCCGG
Organism: Candidatus Luteimonas excrementigallinarum; assembly: GCA_019115725.1. Lineage (GTDB taxonomy): Bacteria > Pseudomonadota > Gammaproteobacteria > Xanthomonadales > Xanthomonadaceae > Luteimonas > Luteimonas excrementigallinarum. Next base: position 689 of record DXCY01000016.1, on the reverse strand, counting down.
CCAGCCATGGCATGAAACTGGCGTTTTCCACCGGATCCCAGAACCACCAGCCGCCCCAGCCCAGCTCCGCGTAGGCCCACCACGAGCCCAGCGCGATGCCGATGGTCAGGAACGACCAGGCCACGTTGGTCCACGGCCGGCTCCAGCGCAGCCAGCGCGCATCGACCTTGCCGTCCAGCAGGGCGGCAATGGCGAACGCAAACGGCACCATGAAGCCCGCATAGCCCACGTACAGCATGGGCGGATGCACGATCATGCCCGGATCCTGCAGCAGCGGATTCAGGTCGCGGCCTTCCAGCGCGGCCGGCAGCAGCCGGTCGAACGGGTTGCTGGTGAAGATCATGAAGGCCAGGAAGCCCAGCGACACCGCGCCCATCACCCCGAGCACACGGGCGCTGACCTGGGTGGGCAGCGAATGTGACCAGCGTGCCACGGCCGCGTTCCAGATCGCGATGATCAGCACCCACAGCAGCAGCGAGCCCTCATGCCCGCCCCACACCGCGGTGATCCGGTAGATCATCGGCAGCAGGGTGTTGGAGTTCTCGGCCACGTAGCGCACCGAGAAGTCCTGGCTGATGAAGGCCCAGGTCAGCAGTGCATAGGCGATGCCGATGGTGACCAGCTGCACCCAGGCCGCGGGGCGCGCCACCGCCATCCATGAAGGAAGGCCGCGCTGGGCACCGGCCAGC
>DXCY01000161.1 GCA_019115725.1 Candidatus Luteimonas excrementigallinarum | reverse complement strand
GCGTCCGCTTCTGACCATGGCGGACATGGGCCATGGCGATCATGGCGCGCATGGCGGTAGTCATGGGAGTTCTCCAGCAGCTGAACACGCCGGAACGGCACAGTCGCACCACGACCACGGCGGGCATGCGTCCCACGGCCACGCCGCCCGCGACGGTGGCGGTATGCAGCAACACCCGGACAGCGAAACCGACAATCCGCTGGTGGACATGCAGACCATGACGCCAGAGCCCAAGCTCGCCGATCCCGGCATCGGGCTGCGGGAAAATGGGCGCCATGTGGCTACGTATGCGGAACTCAGGAGCCTGTTTGATGATCCCGATGGACGCGAACCCGGACGTACGGTGGAACTTCACCTGACCGGCCACATGGAACGGTTCTCCTGGTCGTTTGATGGCATCCGATTCAACGATGCTGACCCGCTGCGCCTGACCTATGGCGAGCGCATGCGGATCGTGCTGGTCAACGACACCATGATGAGCCACCCCATCCACCTGCACGGCCTCTGGAGCGACCTTGAGGACGAGCAGGGCAACTTCCATTTGCGCAAGCACACGGTCGACATGCCGCCTGGCACGAAGCGAAGCTATCGCGTCCGGGCCGATGCACTGGGGCGTTGGGCGTACCACTGCCATTTGTTCTATCACATGGAAGCGGGGATGTTCCGCGAAGTGAGGGTAGAGGAATGAGGCCGGTGAAATCCGCACTGTGGCTTGCGCTGGTTGCCAGCCTGGCAGCCCCCATGGCGGCCAAGGCCCAGCAAGATCACGCTCACGAGCATTCCGACGTTCCACCGGTTGCCGAATCCAAAAGTACGGCCCGCGGTCACGCAGATCAGGGGGCCGCGCACGCCGTGCCCGACGAAGCGGGGCATGACTCCGCACATCATCTGCATCATGGCGCTCATGCCCTGACACACGAGTCTGGCGACCCTGGCAATATCCATGATCAGCCGGATATGGCCCACCCCCAGGAGGGCAGGCGGCCGAGTCACGAACCGCGCGATCCCATCCCAGCACTTACCGATGCCGACCGCGCCGCCGCGTTTCCAACCTTGAAGCCGCACCACCAACACGGTTCGAGTCGGCACTCTTTCTGGCTGTTGGACCAGTTCGAAACATCGGACACCAACGCCGGCACCGATCTCAGCTGGGAGGCCAGCGCATGGATGGGCAGCGACTTGCACCGTCTCTGGCTGCGCACCGAAGGCCATGCCCTGGACGGGACCGTTGAAAGTGGGCGGCTGGAGGTGCTCTACGGGCGTCCGGTCCGGCCATGGTGGGATCTGGTCGCGGGCATTCGTCAGGATTTCGGAGCCGGGCCGTCGCGAACCTGGGCCGCGTTCGGAGTGCAAGGGACGGCCCCTTATCTGTTCGAGGTGGAAGCGACCGGTTATATCGGCGAAAGCGGCCGCACGGCACTGAACGTTGAAGCCGAGTACGAGATGCTGCTCACCAACCGCCTGATCCTGACCTGGAAGGCGGAAGCCACCGCATTCGGCAAGTCCGACCCGGAACAGCTGGTGGGCTCCGGCCTGAGCACGGTGGAAGGCGGTCTGCGAATGCGCTACGAGATCCGTCGCCAGTTCGCGCCGTACATCGGTTTTGAGCGCGAATGGAGCCATGGACGCACCGCGGATTTGCGTGCAATGGCGGGTCAGCCGCGCAACGACAGCAAATGGGTTGTGGGGCTGAGGATCTGGTTCTGACGAACCTCACCGTGCGCGCCATGGCCTCCGCAACCGATGGCAGGATCAGTCACCGCCGCAGCTTTCGCCACAGATCCAAGGTCCGGCCCTTGAGGCCGGACCTTGAGTGTTGAAATCAGGCCGCGGACGCCATGGCCTCGCAGCTATCGGCACAGCGCCGGCAGATCTCCGCGCAGCGCTTCATCTGCTCGTCCTCGCCCATGGACTCGCAACTATCCGCGCATCGGCGGCATATCTCGGCGCAGGCACCACAGATTACGCCGTGCACGCTCGTACCACGCAACATTGCGTCGGCACTGGTCGCGCAGATGTCGGCGCAGGCAGCCAAGAGGCTGATGTGCTCCGGCGCGGCATGGGCGCCTCCCTTGGTCAGGCAGTAGTTGATGGTCTCCAGGCAAATCGCATGACACTGCGTACAGTTGTCGATGCACTCGTTCATTGTCTGGGGTCTGTCAGCGGCGGAATGGTGAGTCATGTGGATCTCCTTCTTCCTGACGGGCAAGAAATCGGCGTGCCCGCATCACCGCCCCCTTTTGAACGCAGTCAGTGGTTGTGAGATACCCCGGTCGCGCTGTCATGCTTTGCAGCCTCGATCATCAACGGGTTGTTCACTTCGGCGGGGTGACAGCAACCCGTCCCGGGAGGATTTCCAGACGGTTCCTGTAGCTGGCTCAGATCGCGGGTTTGATGCTCCTTCCCGGGGAGTCCCGACTCGCGCGAGTGGTCAGGCCTGGCGCTGCAACACCCGCCGTTCGTGCTGTGCGCTGTCGCCACGGACGGATCAGTCGCTTTGGCCGGGTGCTGCCCGATCTCCCGGGCCGCTGCCGCCTCGGCTTCAGGTGGCAAAACAGAGGTGCTATCCCCGAGATGTTCCGCGTGGGGAATGCTGGCTGGCCCGGCAGGGATTTCGCAGCAATCCCGGTCGCGTTCCAGCACCGTATACACGCCGATGGTCACAAGAAGTATCAGCAGAAAAGCCGCTGCGCCAAAGGTCGGAATCAGGCCTTCGAGCCAAGCCACCAGCGCCATCAGCAGCACAACGACCGCAGCGGTCTTGAGGCCGCGAACAAACTGCGGACGGGGAGATCGCAGAAAGGGCAGCGGTCGGGACAACGGGCGCACCTCATTGCATGAGGCCGAACGCGCTTCGGCACGGTGTAACCCATGCTAGCGGCGCCCATTGTCGTCCCGCTGACTCCAGCATTACATATTGGTAATGTTCGCGTCATGTGGGCGGCAGGCTCGCCCGGATACCGTTACCAGGCTGCTGCCAATGGACAATCCGCTCCCCCGGGCCCGTCAATAAACATGAAACTGCTGGTCGTCGAAGACGAAAACAAAACCGCGGACTACGTCCGCCAGGGACTTATGGAGGCGGGCTTCGTGGTGGATCTGGCCCGCACCGGCCTGGATGGGCACCACATGGCGATGACGGAGACCTACGATCTCATCATCCTGGACGTGATGTTGCCCGACATTGATGGTCGCCGGATCCTGAGCGCGGTCCGGCACGCAGGCAACCAGGTGCCGGTTCTGTTTTTGACCGCGCTTTCGGACGTGGATGATCGCGTCGAAGGGCTTGAACTCGGAGCGGACGACTACCTGGTCAAGCCGTTCGCTTTTGCCGAGCTATTGGCGCGGGTGCGTACCCTCTTGCGGCGCGGAGCGCTGCCCACACAGCATGACCGAATGCGGGTGATGGACCTGGAGCTTGATTTGCCCCGTCGACGCGCAATCCGGGCAGGCAAGCGGGTCAACCTGACCAACAAGGAATTTGCGCTATTGGAGTTGCTGGTGCGGCGGCAAGGGGAGGTGCTGCCTCGCTCGCTGATCGCGTCCCAGGTATGGGACATGAACTTTGATAGCGACACCAACGTCATCGACGTCGCAATACGGAGTTTGCGCGCGAAGATCGATGATGATTTCGAACCCAAGCTCATCCAAACGGTTCGTGGAATGGGTTACACGCTGGATGTCCCGGATGGGGAGTGAAGACCGGCGGTTGCTGCGGCGACCCGTGTCGCTAGCCTGGCGTGTCACCGGCTTGGTCGGCATCGCCATGCTGCTCGTCTTCCTGGTGTTCAACTGGATCAGCGTGAGATCCTTGGACCTGCATTTCGCAGAAATGGACGAGGAAGAGCTCGAGGTCATCTCCAATTCCGTAATCAAGGCCTTGGGGGAGATGGCGCTGGAAGGCGACCAAGACGCGCTCGAGCGGGCCGTACGGGGTCATCACGGTGTCTATTACTATGTCGCCGACTCCGCAGGAACTACGCTGTACGCACCCGAAGATGGTCCCGACCTCCGGCGGTTTGTCGAGAACCAGCAGCCCCTTCGGCTGGAGTCGGGCCAGCGAATGACCGTGTGGGAGGAGGCAGGCCACCATTACCGGGGGGCCGTCCTTCGTGTTGGCGACGATCAGCGGTTGGGGGAGCGCTACACGATCGCTGTGGCCATGGACATTGGCGTGCACCTGGCATTCATCCGCGACTTCAAGCGCATCCAGGGCTGGACCGTACTTGTGGTCATGTGCCTTGCGATCCTCGTGGCGTGGATCGCGGTGCGTTGGGGGCACATCCCGATCCGGAAGGCCAATCAGAAGATCCGTGCGATTACGTCATCCCGCCTCCACGTCAGGCTCGACCCGGGAGAGGTTCCCATCGAGCTGGAAGAAACCATTTCTTCCTTCAACGCCATGTTGGGTCGGCTCGAGGACGGCTATGCCCAGCTGGCGAACGTGTCAGCCGACATCGCCCACGAGTTGAGAACGCCGGTCACCAACCTGACAACGCAAACCGAGGTCGCTGTTGGCCAGGTCCGCCCAGCGGATGAGTACAGGGAAATCCTGTATTCCAACCTCGAGGAGCTGGGTCGCCTGAATCGCATGATCAACGACATGCTGTTCCTGGCACAGACCGAAAACTCCCCCGAAAACATCCGTGTCGAGGAACTGGATGTGGCCGAGACCATCCAGGGACTGTTCGAGTACTTCGATGCCTGGGTTGAAGATCGCGGCGTCTCGTTGCAGTTGCTGGGCACGGCGAGCCACGTCCATGCGGACAAGGAAATGCTCCGCAGGGCGCTGAGCAACCTGCTTTCCAATGCGATCCGCTATACCCCTTCCGGCAAGGAGGTGAGCGTTCGCGTCAGCCAGGGCGCGGACGCCACAACGATCTGCGTGGAGAATCCTGGTCCCCGCATCGACCCAAAAGACCTCGCGAACCTGTTCAGCCGGTTCTATCGGGCGGACCCCTCCCGGCAACGCAAGGGCGACGGCGCCGGACTGGGGTTGGCGATCGTCAAGACCATCGTCGACGCACATGGAGGAGAGGTGTACGCAGAGTCCGACGACACTTCGACCCGGTTCTATGCGGTATTTCCCCTTCTGGCTGGGGATCGGCGCCGCTGATCGACCTTCGCGTGATGCTTCTCGGCCCGGTACTCGGGAGGTGTGGCGGTGGCGTCTCGCCTCGTGAGACCCGCTCCGGCCAAACTGGCCAAGATGTGACTTGAATCACGTTTTGGTCGGCCCCATGTGGGGTCAGGGAAGGGAGGAGAGCATGGCTGCCGGCAAGAAGAAGACACCACCCAGGCCACCCACCGGGGCCTTTCGCTATCCAACTGACCGGAAGGGCAAGGAGTTGGTCTGGAGTCGGGCCGCCGGCCATTGCGAGATGTGCGGCCTCGATCTGACTCACGATTACCGCGTGGGCCAGCCAATGAAGCAGGGCGACGTGGCACACGTCATGCCGGCCAGTCCCCGGGGTCCGGGAGCCGCTGCTGGGCATGGTGCGCCCGAGGCCCAGGCTTTGACCAACGATCCTGAGAATCTGATCTTGCTGTGCCCGAACTGCCATCGTCCTTGATCGTCGCAAGCGTGGCCAATGAGTATGCTTGGCCGTTGCCCGATCGCAGAAAAGTTTCGCCGGGTCGAGTCGAGCGGGTGTTCGCGCAGCTCGAGCGCGTCGCCAACAAGCGCGTGAGAGCAGAGGTTGCGCCCGCAATCCTGTCGCGATACATCGGCAAGTATGAGCTGGCACCCGACCTGCTGTTCGACATCACCCTCGACCATGGTCAGCTTCAGCTCCGGCTGGGCGACCAGCCCCAGTTCCCGCTGTTCCCAGAATCAGAAGACCGCTTCTTCCTGGAAGCGGTGGACGCGCAGATCACGTTCGTCGTGGACGCGACGGGCCGGCCCACGTCGCTGATCCTCCATCAGGGTGGCAGAGACCAGCAGGCGGTCAGGGTCGATTAGGGGACGATGCTTCGGCGAGGAGCTATGCGTCGGCATCTGCCTATCGATGTCAGCTGCTGGCCGGTAGCGGACGTTCGGGCTGGGGACTAGGGCTGGTTATCGGGGGTAGGGCGGATGGCTCCTTCCGACCCAAAGCGGACGTCTCGTTGGAACATCGCGCACCACTTCGTCCCACGGATCACTCAGGCAGCCAAGCCCGACCGCATGACCTCGTAGAGCGCAGTCCGGGTATTGTTGTCTGCCATCGAAGGGCTAGCAGCCCATGCAACGGCAAGAGCCCCCAGGAAGAGACTGAGCCGGGGCATCCCGGCGGCTCCCGGCGAGGTCAGTGTCCCCGCGCATGAAATCGAACCGCTGCAGCAGGCGCACCAGTTCCTGGACACGCACTGTCGTCGGGGCTGCGCGATCACCAGCCGTGCCAGTGCGGCAGCGGAAACAAGTACAAGCGGTGCCATGGCCGACAACTGGAACGCGCCTTTTCCCTGTAGCCCTCTCGACGCATTCAGCGGAATTGTATAACCCCATCATCCGCAGGTACCCTGTGCGGCCATGATCCGACTGCATCCCCGCTTCCTGTTGCCGCTCCTGCGCGTCGTCGTGCTGGGTATGCTTGCGCTGGGGTTGGCGTTCCAACCGGTGATGACGGCCGTCGGCGAAATGCATGAGTTCGCGCACGATCCATCGGGCGCGCACAGCCACGGCCCGCATGCCAACGATCTGGACCCGGAGTTCGCCGCGGCGGACGCGCACGATCAGGACGGATCGGAGACGTTGCACCTGTTGCTGGATTTCGCCCATTGCTGTGGTTCAGCCGCGGCCGTGTTGCCGGTTCTGGATTCATTTTCCACTCAACCGGTCGCCGGTCGAATGGGGGTCGAAAAAGCGTCGCCCCCGGCCGCCTTGCGTCTGCCGAGCCCATTCAAGCCTCCGATCTTCGGATGACCGCGTCGTCGGCCTGATGCCGGCACCCGTCAATTCGATTCATCGGAGCAACCCTCATGCTTTTGCGATCAGCGGCCCTGGCCGTGTTCGTCGCCGTGTGTGCCGTGGCATTCCCCACGCACGCCGCCGACCCCCTCACCCTGGACGACGCTTTCCTCCGCGTTGCCGATACACACCCCGATCTGCGCCTGTTTGGTGCCCGCCATGAGGCGCTGGAAGCCGAGCTGGATCGTGCCTCCCTGCGCCCGGCCCTGGTCGCTGGAGCCGAGCTCGAGAACGTGCTCGGTACCGGCCCGGCCAGCGGCCTGGATGGAGCCGAGATCACGCTGAGCCTCGCCTCCGTGCTGGAGCGCGGCGGCAAGCTCGATGCCCGCCGCACACTCGCGCAAAGCCGGATCGATGCGCTGGCCATCGGGCGCGAGGCGCGGCGGCTGGATCTCCTGGCCGAAGTGGCCCGCCGCTACCTGGCGGTCGTCGGTGCACAACGCCAAGGCGAGCTCGCGCAGCTGGATATCGACCAGCGCGAGCGCACCGTCGCTGCGGCACGCCGGCGTCACGACGCCGGCGCTTCGCCCGAGTCGGTCGTGCTCACCGCGCAGGCCGCCCTGGCGCGGGCGGAACTGGATCGCGCGCGAGCCGGGCAACGCGGGGAGGCTGCCCGCCAGCACCTTGCGGCCCTGTGGGGCGAGCGCGATCCTGCATTCGAGATCGTCGGCGGCGATCCGCTGGCCGTGCCCCAGGTCGCGGACTTCGCGGTGCTCGCCGACTGGCTGCAACGCACCCCCGAGCTGGCGCAGTTCGTCGACCAGCGGCGCATTGGCGAGGCGCGCCTGCAGCTGGCGCGCAGCGAGGCGACCCGCGACCTCGACTGGCAGGTTGGCGTCCGGCGGATGACCGATGGCGATGACTTCGGCCTGGTCGGCAGTGTCTCTATCCCGCTGGGCACCACTCGCCGGGCACAGCCGGGCATCCGTGCCGCACGCGCCGAGTTGACAGCGCTGGAAATCGAACGGGAGGCCATGGGGCTGTCGCTCTACTCCACCCTCGCTGAGGCGCATGGCCGCTTCGGAGTGGCCCGCCTGGAAGCACAGCGGCTAGGTGAGGACGTGCTTCCACGTCTGGCCAAGGCCGAAGCCGCGGCCGCCACCGCGTACCGCGCAGGCGCCGCCAGTTATCTGGAGTGGTCGAGCCTGCAGGCGGAGCACGCCGCCGCACGGCAGCAACAGCTGGCGGCGGCGCTGGAAGCCCAGCGCGCCCTGATCGAGATCCAGCGGCTGACCGGCCAGGCATTCGTCGCCGGCCCGGGCCTGCAACACAACCAAGGAGCAACCCCATGAAGCCTGTCCACCTGATTCCGGCACTGGCGCTGGCCTTGGTCCTCGCAGCCTGCGGTGGCGAGCCGGACCAGCCGGCCAAGGACGCACATGCGAACGACGCCGCCGACCACGGAACGGAGGCCGACGAACACGGCCATGAGGCGGATGAAGTCGCCAGCACGGTCATCCCTGCGGAAATCGCTGAAAAGTCCGGTATCAAGACCCAGCCGGCCGGCCCCGGCGTGATCGCCGACGAGCATGAGGTGCAAGGCCTGCTGACCCCGGTTGAGGGTCGTGTTGCGCAGGTCACCGCCCGTTTCCCTGGCCCGATCCGTTCGTTGCGCGCCAACGTCGGCGACCCGGTCCGCGCCGGGCAGACGCTGGCGACGATCGAGAGCAACCTGAGCCTGAGCACCTACAGCGTTGCCGCGCCGATCTCCGGCGTGGTCGTCGAGCGCAGTGCCTCGGTCGGCGGCCTGGCCAGCGAGGGTGCGCCCCTGTTCCAGATCGCCGATCTCTCGCAGCTCTGGGTCGACCTCCACATTTTTGGCGCCGACGCCCAGCACATCCAGCCTGGCGTGCCGGTCGCGGTCACCCGCATGAGCGATGGCGAGACGGTCCACACCACGCTCGAACGTGTGCTCCCGGGCATGGCCACGGCCAGCCAGAGCACAGTCGCCCGCGCAACGATCGACAACGCCGACAACCAGTGGCGGCCGGGAACGGCAGTCAAGGCGCGGATCACCGTCGCGCAGCAGCCGGTTGACCTGATGGTGCCGTTGACCGCGCTGCAGTCGATGGATGGCCAGGACGCCGTGTTCGTACGTGAAGGCGAGACGTACCTGGCCCGACACGTGGAACTCGGCGCCCGCGATGCCACGCGGGCGCAGGTCCTCTCGGGCCTGAGCGGCGGCGAGGAGGTCGTCGTCGCGGAGAGCTACCTGATCAAGGCGGACATCGGCAAGG
>DXCY01000160.1 GCA_019115725.1 Candidatus Luteimonas excrementigallinarum | reverse complement strand
ACAAGTGCGGATTCCTCGCTACGCTGCGAGCGCCCACAGAGGTGGGCGGAGGGAAGGGGAAGGGTTGTCCTTCAGAAGGGGTGCGGCGCGCAATTCCACGCCGGATACGCAATTAAGCTAACACCGTGCAGGGCCCGGGACAAGATGCAGGCGTCCGGCCGTTATGGCGGCCGTCACGCCCGCATCGGGGCGCAAACCGGTGGGTGATCCGGGTCCGGTCGGCTCAGAGGGCCTTGTCGATCATCTGCGCCAGCTGGGGCTTGCCCACGGCGCCCACCTGGGTGGCCTGCACCTGGCCGTCCTTGAACAGCAGCAGCATGGGGATCGAGCGCACGTGGTACTTCAGCGCGGTGGCCTGGTTCTGGTCGATATCCACCTTCACCACCTTGGCCTTGCCGTCGTAATCCGCGGCCAGCTCGTCCAGGGCGGGGGCAATCATGCGGCAGGGCCCGCACCAGGGCGCCCAGAAATCGACCAGCACCGGCTCCTTGGACTGCAGCACGGTGGATTCGAAATCGGCGTCGTTGGCGTGGATGACCTTATCGCTCACGGGGTTCTCCTGAATGGCAAATGGACCCGCCAGCGTGGCCGGCCGGGACTTGGTGTTAAGCTGAGGTGTTTGCCGATTCTGTCAAGGGTCGGCTCCCGGGCATGAAAGCGATGTCGATCCCGGCCCCGGCAGTCTGCGACGCGGACGCCCTCTCGCGCAACCGCGCGCAACGCAACGAAGCATTCCCACGCATGAGTGATAAACCCCTTACCGATATTCCCTTTTCCCAATTCGATCTGCATCCGCAGCTGCTGGCAGGCCTTGAAGGCGCCGGATTCATCAGCTGCACGCCGATCCAGGCCATGACCCTGCCGGTGGCCCTGCCCGGCGGCGATGTGGCTGGCCAGGCGCAGACCGGTACGGGCAAGACGCTGGCGTTCCTGGTGGCGGTGATGAACCGGCTGCTGACCCGCCCGGCGCTGGCCGACCGCAAGCCCGGCGATCCGCGCGCGCTGATCCTGGCCCCGACCCGTGAACTGGCGATCCAGATCCACAAGGACGCGGTCAGGATCGGTCCGGAGCTGGGCCTGAAGTTCGCCCTGGTCTACGGCGGCGTGGATTACGACAAGCAGCGTGAGCTGCTGCAGCAGGGCGTGGACGTGATCATTGCCACCCCCGGGCGGCTGATCGACTACGTCAAGCAGCACAAGGTGGTCAGCCTGCACGCCTGCGAGATCTGCGTGCTGGACGAAGCCGACCGCATGTTCGACCTGGGCTTCATCAAGGACATCCGCTTCCTGCTGCGCCGCATGCCGGCCCGCACCGAGCGCCAGACCCTGCTGTACTCGGCCACCCTCAGCCACCGCGTGCTGGAGCTGGCCTACGAGCACATGAACGAGCCGCAGAAGATGGTGGTGGAAACCGAATCCATCACCGCCTCGCGGGTGCGCCAGAAGATCTACTACCCCGCCGACGAGGAGAAGCTGCCGCTGCTGCTGGGCCTGCTGTCGCGCGGCGAGGGCGCGCGCACCATGGTGTTCGTCAATACCAAGGTGTTCGTGGAGCGCGTGGCGCGGGCGCTGGAGCGCGCCGGCTACCGTGTTGGCGTGCTGTCGGGCGACGTGCCGCAGAAGAAGCGTGAGAGCCTGCTCAAGCGTTTCCAGGCCGGTCAGCTGGAAATCCTGGTGGCCACCGACGTGGCTGCGCGCGGGCTGCATATCGACGGCATCAAATATGTCTACAACTACGACCTGCCGTTCGATGCCGAGGACTACGTGCACCGCATCGGCCGCACCGCCCGGCTGGGTGAAGAGGGCGATGCGATCAGCTTCGCCTGCGAGCGCTACGCGATGGGGCTGCCGGATATCGAGGCGTTCATCGAACAGAAGATCCCGTCCGAACCGGTCACCCAGGAGCTGCTGACCGCGCTGCCGCGCAAGCCGCGTGAGGGTGCGGTGGCCGACGATGGCCAGACCGAGAGCGTGGGCGAAATCTTCCGCGAGGCCCGTGAGCAGCGTGCCGCCGACGAGGCCCGCCGTGGTGGCGGACCGCGCGGTGGGCGTGGCGAACGGGGTGAGCGGGGCGAGCGCAGTGGCCGCGGTGACAGCGATGGTCGTCGCGGTGGCGGACGCGGGCGCGGCCCGCGCCGCGAGGATGCGCCGGCTGCCGATGCCCAGGGCGCGCTGACCCCGGCTCAGACCCAGGAATCGGGAACCACTGACACGGCCGGTGCGTCGGCTGTCCAGGCGGCTTCTGCGCCGCAGCGGCAGGGAGCGCCTGAAGCAGGGGATGAGCAGGCGCCGCGCAAGCGCCGCCGCCGTCGTGGCGGTCGCCGCCGCAGCGGTGAGGGTGGCGAGGCGCGTCAGGAAGCTGGCGGCAACCAGACCGGTCAGGGCCGGGAGGGCGAGCGCCGGAATGGACCGCGCGCCGACGGCGATGAGCGTCCGCGCCGCGGTGAAGGTGGCGGCCAGCGTCGTGGCGGCCGGGGCCGGCGTCAGGGCGAGGGTGGTCAGGAAGGGTCGAGCCAGCAGCCGGCAGCCTCTGCACCGGCGACCGGAGCAGCCCGTTCCGGCGAGCGCCCCGCGCGCAAGGGCAAGGGTCCGCACCACGTGCCCGCCCGTACCGCGGCCCCGCGCGAAAACGCCGGCGACAACGGCGGCTCGCTGTTCTCCCGCATCGGTCGCGGCATCAAGCGCCTCGTCGGCCGCACGCCCGAAGGCAGCTGAGCCAACCCGCCCGCATCCCCGGCCACCGGGGATGCGGCGCACCCCTCGGCGGGGAGCCGTCGACTCCGCTAAGCTTTGCGGATGTCCCCCGCATCCTTCCCCCGATGAGCGTCCTGCGCTTCGACAACGTCAGCAAGCAGTACCCCGGCGGCCATGCGGCGCTGTCGGAGGTCAGTTTCGAGGTGGCGACCGGGGAGATGCTGTTCGTGACCGGGCATTCGGGCGCGGGCAAGAGCACCCTGCTGCGCCTGGTGCATCTGGCCGAGCGGCCCAGCCGCGGCGCGGTGCTGTTCGCCGAACGCAATCTGGCCCGGGTCAGCGGTCGCAAGGTGGCCATGCACCGGCGCGAGGTGAGCGTGGTGTTCCAGGACCACCGGCTGCTGACCGACCGCAGCGTGTTTGAAAACGTGGCGCTGCCGCTGATCCTGCGCGGCATGCGCCGCCCGGAGATCGGCAAGCGCGTGCGCGCGGCGCTGGAACGGCTGGGCCTGGGGCCGCGTGAGCTCGCGCTGCCTGGCGAACTGTCGGCCGGTGAGCAGCAGCGGGTCGGCATTGCCCGGGCGATCGTCGGCGAGCCGCGCCTGCTGGTGGCGGATGAGCCCACCGGCAACCTGGACCCCACCCTGGCCGCCGAGATCATGGCCCTGTTTGAAGCCCTGCCCGCGCGCGGCACCAGCGTGATGGTGGCCAGCCACGACCTGGCCCTGGTCAAGCGCATGAAGAAGCGCGTGCTGGTGCTCGACCACGGCCGCCTGGTGGACGATATCTCCCCGCAGGAGCTGGCCGATGAGTGAGCAGCCCGCCGCCCCGGCATCCCCGTCGCCCACCGCCTCCGCGGCCCCCGCCGGCGCGCGCTCGGGGCTGGGCACCTGGGGCGATCATCATCTCTACAGTTTCTTTTCCAGCCTGGGGCGGGTGTTCCGCCGGCCCTGGGCCACGGCGCTGACCATTGGCGTGATGGCGGTGGCCCTGGCCCTGCCGATGGGGCTGTGGCTGGTGCTGGACAACGTATCGCGGCTGTCGGGCAGCGTGCAGGAATCGCGCGAGATTGGCGTGTTCCTGCAGCAGGACATCGATGAAGCCGCCGCCGGCCGCCTGGCCGACAGTCTGCGCGGCCGGGCCGATGTGGCCAGCGTGGAATTGCGCACCCCGCAGCAGGGCCTTGAGGAGTTGCGCGCGCGCGGCGGCCTGGGCGAGGCGATCGACGCGGTGGGCGAGAACCCGCTGCCCAGCCTGCTGGTGGTGATTCCGGAGGGCGACGAGATGGCGCTGGCCGGCGCGCTGCGCGAGCTGCCGCAGGCGGCGCTGGTGCAGCACGATGCGGAGTGGCGCCAGCGGCTCGATGACTGGCTCGGATTCGGTGAGCGGCTGGTGCTGGTGCTGGGCGTGCTGCTCGGCCTGGGCGCACTGCTGGTGGTGGGCAATACCGTGCGCCTGGATATCCAGGCGCGACGCGAGGAGATCGGGGTGCTGCAGCTGCTGGGCGCGACCGATGGTTTCATCCGCCGGCCGTTCCTGTACCTGGGTGCCTGGTATGGGCTGGGCGCCGGGGCGCTGGCGCTGGGGCTGCTGGCGATCACCGGGCTGGCCCTGCGCGCGCCGGTGGCGGAGCTGGCGGCGAGTTACGGCAGCGGCTTTGCCCTGCGCGGCTTCTCGCCGCTGCATCTGCTGGTGGTGCTGGCCGGTTCCATTGCGCTGGGCTGGATTGGCGCCAGCGTGGTGACCGGGCACTTCCTGCGCCAGACCCGGCCCGCCGGCAGCTGAGCATGGGCAGCGGGTCCGGTTCCGATCCCCATCGCCTGCGGCACGTGGCGAGCGATTCGCCGCGGATCATGGTGGTGGATGGCTCGCGCCTGGTGCGCCGGCTGATCGGCGACGTGCTGCGCGCCGAACTGGCCAACGTGGAAGTGGTGGAGTGCGAGGGCCTGGCCCAGGCGCGGGCGGCGCTGGAGGCCGCGCCCGTGGACCTGGTCAGCACCTCGCTGGTGCTGCCCGATGGCGACGGCCTGCAGCTGGCGCGCAGCGTGCGCGAGGCCGCGGGGCAGCGCTACGTGCCGGTGATCGTGATCTCGGGCGAGGCCCAGTCGCACCTGGAGATGCGCCGGTTCACCGAGGATGTGACCGACTATTTCGACAAGTCGTTGGGGCTGGGCCCGCTGGCGACGTTCATCCGTGGCTATGTGCTGCCCGAGCCGATCCCCGGGGCAAAGGTGCTGTACGTGGAAGACAGCCGCACCGTGGCGGTCGCCACCCGACGCATGCTGCAGGCGCGCGACATGGAAGTGGTGCACGTGACCAGCGCCGAGGAGGGCCTGGCCCACCTGCGGGAGCAGGCCGGGGCCGGGGTGGATGGCGGGGGTGTGTCCGGGGTCGATCTGCTGCTCACCGATGTGTACCTGAAGGGCGAGATGAGCGGCCGCGACCTGCTGCATGCGGTTCGCGGCGAGCTTGGCTACGGCAAGCGCAGCCTGCCGGTGCTGGTGATGACCGGCGATGACAACCGCATCAACCAGATGGGCCTGCTGCGCGAAGGCGCCAACGACCTGGTGCTCAAGCCGATCGAAGAGCGCCTGCTGGTGACCAAGGTGCTGTTCCAGCTGCGGCTTTCGAGGCTTCCGTAACGGCGGACCCGGGACCGGGTGTCGGGGGCGTAGCCCCGACCTACGGAGATCAAGCCTCATCGTATCCCGCAGGTCGGGGCTACGCCCCCGACGCTGACCCACGCGATACGATGTCGGCCGACCTCCCGTAGGTCGGGGCTATGCCCCCGACGCCCGCGCACCATGACCGACACCGACCGCATCAAACTCGAACCTTCGTGGAAGGCCCGCGTCGGCGATTACCTGCTGCGCCCGGAGATGCGGGCGCTGTCCGCGTTCCTGCGCGAACGGGCGGCCGCCGGGGCGCGGATCTTCCCGCCGGCGCGCAACATCTTCGCCGCCTTCGATGCCACCTCGTTCGACCGGGTCAAGGTGGTGGTGCTGGGACAGGATCCCTACCACGGCCCCGGGCAGGCGCATGGGCTGTGCTTCTCGGTCCAGCCCGACGTGCCGGTGCCGCCGTCGCTGCTCAACATGTACAAGGAAGTCGAGCGCGACCTGGGTCTGCCGCGGCCGGATCACGGCTATCTCATGCCGTGGGCGCGCCAGGGCGTGCTGCTGCTCAACGCGGTGCTGACCGTGGAGCAGGGCAAGGCCGGGGCCCACCAGGGCCGCGGCTGGGAGGAGTTCACCGACCACGTGGTGGAAGTGCTGGACCGCGAGCGCGAAGGGCTGGTGTTCATGCTGTGGGGCAGCTACGCGCAGAAAAAGGGCCGGATCGTGGATGCGCGCCGCCATCGGGTGCTGCGCACCACGCACCCTTCACCGCTGTCGGCGCATCGTGGATTCCTCGGCAGCGGTCACTTCTCGGCTGCCAACGATTACCTCAAGCGGCGTGGAGAGGCCCCGATCGACTGGTCCCTGCCGCCGCGCGCCCAGCTCGCAGGCGTTTGAAATCAACGGCTTGCGCCATTCGTCCGTTCCATAGGAAGGACGCTGGGAACTTCCCACCGCGTTAGCAGTCACATATGAAGACTGCTAAAATAGACGACATGACCCAGAACACTCTCTCCCAAGCAATGGTTTCAAGCAGCCTGCCGGTGCCGGGCGCGATTGGATCGCTCGACGCCTATATCGGCGCCGTGCACCAGATTCCGGTGCTGTCGGCGGAAGACGAGCAGGCACTGGCCCACCGCTACCGCGACGATGGCGACCTGGTGGCCGCCCAGGAGCTGGTGCATTCGCACCTGCGCTTCGTGGTGCACGTGGCCCGCGGCTATATGGGCTACGGCCTGCCGCTGGGCGACCTGATCCAGGAAGGCAACATCGGCCTGATGAAGGCGGTCAAGCGTTTCGACCCCGAAGTGGGCGTGCGCCTGGTGTCCTTTGCGGTGCACTGGATCCGTGCGGAAATGCACGAATACATCCTCAAGAACTGGCGCATCGTGAAGGTGGCCACCACCAAGGCGCAGCGCAAGCTGTTCTTCAACCTGCGCCGCAGCAAGCAGCGCCTGGGCTGGATGAACGCCGAGGAAGTGAGCACCGTGGCCAAGGACCTCAACGTGCCCGAGCGCGAGGTGCTGGCGATGGAGTCGCGCCTGTCGGGCCGTGATATCGGCTTCGATGCGCCCGCCGACGACGGCAGCGAGCGCGTGCCGCCGGCGCCGGAGGCCTACCTGGTGTCCGACGCGGAAGATCCGGCCGTGGCCTATGAGCGCGAAGACGGCGAAGACCATCGCCTGTCGCTGCTGCGCGAAGGCCTGGCGGAACTGGACGACCGTTCGCGTGACATCATCCAGCGCCGCTGGCTGAATGCCGACAGCAAGGAAACGCTGCAGGAACTGGCCGACGAATACGGCGTATCCGCCGAGCGCATCCGCCAGGTGGAAGCCAACGCGCTGAAGAAGATGCGCGGTCTGATCGCCGCCTGAGCCGCTTCATATTGCACCCACCAACGGCCCGGTACTCCCGGGCCGTTTCTGTATGCGGTCGTCCGGTTCCGGAGGCCGCTGGCGTTGGGTGCCGGCCGGCTCGCGGCAAGCTATCCACACAAGCTGTGGATAAGCATGTGCACGGGTGTGTGGATTGAATCGGCGGGCCGCGTATTCATGCGGGATTCGGGTGGTTGGCCAAAAATGCGCCAGCCCGGAACGCGGTCACCAGTTGAACAGCACCAGGCTGATGGCCAGTGCGCCCATGCCCGCCACCAGGCCGTACACGGTCTCGTGGCCCTTGGCGTAGCGCTTGGCGGCCGGCAGCAGTTCGTCCAGGGCCAGGAAGACCATGACGCCGGCGATGATGCCGAAGATCGCCCCGTACAGCGCCGGCGAGAGGAACGGGCCCAGCAGCGCATAGCCGATGATCGCGCCCACCGGCTCCGCCAGGCCGGACAGCAGGCAGGCGAAGATGGCGCTGCTCTTCTTGTTGGTGGCGTAGTACACGGGCACCGCGATGGCGATGCCTTCGGGGATGTTGTGGATGGCAATGGCAAAGGCCAGCGGCATGCCCACCGATGGGTCGGCCAGAGTGGCGAAGAATGTTGCCAGGCCCTCGGGAAAGTTGTGCGCGGTGATCGCGGCGGCGGTCAGCAGGCCGACCCGGCGGATGTGGTCGCGGTTGTGCTGGCGGTAGAAGGGATCGTCCGTTTCCAGGCGCTCGTGCGGATTGGGAATCAGCCGGTCGATGACCACGATCAGCATCACCCCGGCCAGGAAGGCGAAGGTGCCGTAGGAGAACCCGCGGGCATCGCCGAACTGGAGCGCGAACGCATCGATCGACTTGTTGAGGATGTCCGACAGCGAGACGTACACCATCGCCCCGCCGGCAAAGGCCAGGCCGAAGGCGAGCATGCGCGCGTTGGGCTTGCGGGTGGCGAACACCAGCAGCCCGCCGAGGCCGGTGGCCAGGCCCGCGCCGGTGGTCACGGCGAGCGCAAGCAGGATATTGCTGGCAGTGAAGTCGAACATGCCGGTCAGGTCAGGTGACACCGGCGCTGTGCCGACGATGGCCGTCGCGGCCATCGGGGCATCCTACCGAAAGTAGCCGCCGCCGCGCCACGGCCGCGCGCGGCGCGCTTCTATGGGCATGCTTCTATGGGCACGAACCTATGAAGGAAGGCGCTGGGTGAGCAGGGCTTCGAGCTTGCACTGGTCGGCGGCGAAGCGGCGGATGCCGTCGGCCAGCTTGTCGGTGGCCATGGCGTCTTCGTTGTGCTGCCAGCGGAACGCGGCTTCATCCAGCGGGGCGGGGGCCGGGGCGCGCTGGCCGTCGTCCGCCATGCCGCGTTCGATCGCCGCGGGGGTGGATTCCAGTTCGCCCAACAGGTCCGGGGAGATGGTCAGCCGGTCGCAGCCGGCCAGCGCCAGCACCTGCCCGGTATTGCGGAAGCTCGCGCCCATCACCACGGTGTCGTAGCCGTGGCGCTTGTAGTACGTCCAGATCCGCTGCACCGACTGCACGCCCGGGTCGTCCTGCGGCGTGGCCGGCCGGTCCGCGCCGTTGGCCAGGTGCCAGTCGAGGATCCGGCCGACGAACGGCGAGATCAGGAACACACCCGCCTCGGCGCAGGCCACCGCCTGGGCGAAGGAGAACAGCAGGGTCAGGTTGCAGTGGATGCCTTCGCGCTCGAGCTGTTCGGCGGCGCGGATGCCTTCCCAGGTGGAGGCGATCTTGATCAGCAGGCGGTCGCGACCGATGCCGGCGTCGTCGTACAGCTCCACCAGCCGCCGGGCCTTGGCCACGGTGGCCGCGGTGTCGAAGCTCAGGCGGGCATCGACCTCGGTGGAAACGCGGCCCGGGATCAGCTTGAGGATCTCGCCGCCGATCGCCACTGCCAGCCGGTCGCAGGCATCGGCCACGCGGGCCTCGCCGGTGCCGCTGGCCCTGGCCGCGGCCTCGTCGATGAAGTGGGCGTAGGCGGGCAGCGAGGCGGCCTTCAGCAGCAGCGACGGATTGGTGGTGGCGTCCAGGGGCCGGAAGCGGGCGATGGCCTCGATGTCGCCGGTGTCGGCGACCACGGCGGACAGACCGCGCAGTTGTTCAAGCTGGTTCGACATGCGGGGCGTATTCCAGAAAACAGGGCAGCCCCCATTGTCGCACCCCGTCTGTACGAGCGCCCTGCGCACGCGTGACGCACTCCTGCGGTAGGCTGCGGGAACTCCAGAAGGACCCGATACATGGCTGATACCGAACTGCGCATCGCCCTGCTGATCGATGCCGACAACGCTCCCGCCAGCAGGATCGAACCGATCCTCACCGAGCTTGCCCGCCACGGCGTGGCCAACGTGCGCCGCGCCTACGGCAACTGGAAGAGCCAGCACCTCAAGGGCTGGGAAGACTGCCTGCACGCCTATGCGATCCGTCCGATCCAGCAGTTCGCCTACACCACCGGCAAGAACGCCTCGGACATGGCGATGGTGATCGACGCCATGGACCTGCTGTATGCGCGCAACCTGGACGGCTTCGCCATCGTTTCCAGCGATGCCGATTTCACTCCGCTGGTGATGCGCCTTCGCAACGAGAACATGCGCGTGTTCGGCTTCGGCGAGGAGAAGGCGCCCAAGCCCTTCGTCAACGCCTGCTCGACTTTCCTGTACCTGGAGAAGCTGGGCGTCACCGATGACGGTGATGGCGACAAGACTGCGGCCTCGCGGCCCAAGTCCAGCAGCGAGCTGCAGCAGGACCAGAAGCTGGTGCACCTGTTGCGCAATGCGGTGTCGGCCACGTCGGATGATTCGGGCTGGGCGCACCTGGGCGTGGTGGGCAGCCACATCCGCAACCAGACCTCGTTCGACGAGCGCAATTACGGCTACCGCAACCTGAGTGCGCTGTTCGAGGCGACCGGGCTGTTCGAGCTGCGCCGCGAGGGCCAGCTGGTGGAGATCCGGGAAAAGCCCCGCACCAAGCCCCGCACCAAGCGCGCCCGCAAAAAAACCGCACCGTAGGTCGGCCCTATGCGGCCGACGCTGGGGATGCATGGTTTCCGGTGAACGCCGCGTTGCATATTTCCGGGCGTCGGGGGCGTAGCCTCGACCTACGTGGGCATGTGCGGCGTCAATAAAGGTCGATCGGGTCGACGTCCAGCGACCAGCGCACTTTGCGGGCTTCAGGCAGGGCGTGCAGCTCCGGCACGAGGGCGCGCAACGCCGCGTGCAGGGGTGCGCGCTGCGGGGCGGACAGCAGCAGCTGGGCGCGGTACTGGCCGGCGCGGCGGGCCATCGGCGCCGGCATGGGACCGTTGATTTCCACCGTCGGGCCGGCCGGTCCGGCGCCGGCCTGATCCTGCCAGGCGGCGAGGGCGCGCCGGGCCGCGTGCAGGAACGCCATCGGCGGCTCGGCGTGCCTGGATTCGGCGCGCAGCATGGCCAGGTGCGCGAACGGCGGGAAGCCGGCCGCCTCGCGCTGGGCCAGTTCGGTGTCAGCGAACGCGTGGTAGCCGCCGTGGATCAGGGTCTCCAGCAGCGGGTGATCGGGATGGTGGGTCTGCAGCACCACTTCCCCGGCGCGCTCGGCGCGGCCCGCGCGGCCGGCCACCTGGATCAGCAGCTGGGCCAGCTTCTCCGAGGCGCGGAAATCGGCTGAAAACAGGCCCTCGTCGATGCCGACCACGGTCACCAGGGTGAGTCCGGCCAGGTCGTGGCCCTTGGCCAGCATCTGGGTGCCGACCAGCACGCCGGCGCGCTCGCCCAGTTCGGCAAACAGCTTTTCCAGCGCATCGCGCCGCCGGGTGCTGCCGCGGTCGATGCGCAGCACCGGATGATCGGGATAGCGCGCGAGCAGCAGCTCCTCCAGCCGCTCGGTACCGATGCCCTGCGGTTGCAGGCCGAGGCCACCGCAGTCCGGACAGGCCAGCGGCGCGGGGCGGCGGTGGCCGCAGTGGTGGCACTGCAGGCGGCGGCCGTGGGCGTGTACGGTCATGGCCCGGCTCTGCTCGGGGCTTGAGCAGCGCGGGCAGGCGGCGCTCCAGCCGCAGTCGTGGCACATCAGCACGGGGGCGTAGCCGCGCCGGTTGCGGAACACCAGCACCTGGCCGCCGGCGGCCAGCGCCCGGTCCACCGATGCCAGCAGCTCGGCCGACAGGCCCGCTTCCAGCGGCCGCTTGCGGATATCCAGCACCCGTACCGGCGGCGGTCGCCCGCTGCCCGCGCGCTGGCGCAGGCGCATGTGCACGTAGCGCCCGCTGCGGGCGTTGTGCAGGGTCTCCAGCGAGGGGGTGGCGCTGCCCAGCACGATCGGCACGCCCAGCGCCTTGGCCCGTACCAGGGCGAAATCGCGGGCGTGGTAACGGAACCCGTCCTGCTGCTTGTAGCTGCCGTCGTGTTCCTCGTCGATCACGATCAGGCCGGCCTCGGGCAGCGGGGTGAACACCGCCGAGCGCGTGCCCACGATCACCCGGGCCTCGCCGCGCCAGGCGGCCGCCCAGACCCGCGCCCGCTCGCTGTCGGCCAGACCCGAGTGGCTGGCATGCACCGGCACGCCCAGGCGGGCACGGAAGCGGCCCAGCAACTGCGGGGTCAGGCCAATCTCCGGCACCAGCACCAGCGCCTGGCGGCCGCGTGCCAGGCAGTCGGCGATCGCGTGCAGGTACACCTCGGTCTTGCCGCTGCCGGTCACTCCATCCAGCAGCAGCGGCACGAAGCCGGCAGCGCTGGCGTGGATGGTTTCAATTGCTTCGGCCTGCTCGGGGTTGGGCGTGGGGCCGGGCTGCGGGTCGGGCGCCAGCTGCGAGGCGGGCAGGGCGATCCGCTCGGCCAGGCCGCGCTCGGCCAGGCTGCGGGCTGCTGCGCGCCAGCCGTCCAGCAGGGTGTCGAGCGCGGTTTCATCGCGAACGGTGCCCTGCAGCAATTCGGCGAGCCGGCGCGGGCGCCCCTGGCGCATGCCGGCCAGGGCAGAAGCACCGGCTTCGGTCAGCTGCCAGGCCCATTCGTGGGTGTCCGGCAGGGGCTCGCCACGACGCAGCGTGGCGGGCAGGGCCGTGGCCAGCACCTCGCCCACCGGCGCGTGGGTGTAACGCGCCAGCCAGCGGGCCGAGGCGTGCAGCTCGCCATGGAACAGTGGCTCCGGCTCCAGCCATCCCAGGGCCTCGCGCAGGCCCGTGGCCTCCACCTGGGCCGGCGCGCAGCCTTCCACGATGCCCACCAGCTCGCGCTGCCCGAACGGGACCCGCAGTCGCCGGCCGACATCCTGCTCCGAGGCCTGGTGGCCCGCGGGTGGCAGGTAATCGAACAGGCGCGGCAGGGGCACCGGCAGGGCGACCTGGAGCACGGTCTGGGGCTGTGAAGGCATGGGCCAAGTCTAGGGGCTGCGGCGCCGGAAGGTGTCGGCTCCGGTCGTCACCGGGGCGGGGGAAGGCCGGGGATCATTTGCGCTCAAGTGTTTTTCCGTTCAGCCATCTTTCACGCGCAAGTGCCGGTCCCTCAAAGGAAATTTCCGTTATCCACATCAGCTGTGGATAAGTCTGTGAATGGGTGGTTGGTGATGCCCGTTTGGGCGCGAGTTCATGCCACTTTCCTGAACTTGGCCAAAATTTGGCCACGGCTTGTTTCCTGATTTAAATCAATGGCTTGGGCGTGAAACATTCCTGCAATGAAGGCCGGTGTGGGATCCATCGTCAGGGATGTGACGGTTCAGTGATGGGTGTGCACAACCTGTTTCTGTCAAGCCCCATTCCGGGCCGGATGAGTGGCCGCCGACGAACCGCCGGAGCGGAGTGCTCCAGACGCCGGGCAGTCGGTGGAGCGGAAATTCCGCAAGTCGCTGTCGGCAAAGGAGATCCGCCCTTATCCACACATCTTGTGGATAAGTCTGTGCATGCCAGGCCTGAAGAGGCACTTTGGCCGCATGGCCATGCGGCTTTCCTGAATGTGGCCAAAATTTGGCCAGACCACATTTTTCCTTGAAATTCAGCAGGTTGGGAAAATTGAATGCGCCTTCGCGCCGGGGTGGAACGTGCGCGGCAGCTGCATATGACAGTTCCGGGAGCGTTGTGCACAACCTTGTTTTGTCAAGTCCGCATCCGTCTGTCGAACCCTGCCAGGCGCGGTCACCTGCATGCGGGTGGGAAACCACGCGCGCCGGAAAGCCGGCGCGAGAGGCGGATCCAGTTAGAGGCCAATCCTGTGAGCGAGGGCACGTTTCGGCCGCAAGTGCATGCCAGCAAAGGAGATTCCCCGTTATCCACATGTCTTGTGGATAAGTCTGTGCATGACCCGTGGTTTTGGACCGTTCAGGCCTTCACACATGCGACTTTCCGCGGTTTGGCGAAAAAACAGCCAAGCCCGTTTTGTCTTTCAATATCAATAGGTTGGCCGTGAAACATTGCCGTCACATGGTGTGAAGGCCGGGGCCGGCGCGGCGTGGCCGGCTTTTTTTCGTTGCTGTGCACAACATTTTCCAGCCGGGTCCGCGAACGCAGCAGGGCAGGCGGAAAAGTCAAGGCACCCCCGGCAGCGTGCCCACGGCTATGATGCGCGTGCTGATGAACCTGATCCGATGCCAGCTCCACCCGTGACAGACCAGACGGCGGCCCCTCCTGCGCTGTCCGCGTTCCTGCGTGGCGTTGAACGCCGCGCGGCCGTTTTCGCGCATCTGCAGGCAGGCGACGATGCCGCCGGGATGGAGGCGCTGGCCGAAGCGATGGGGGCTTTCCGTACCGTTGCCACGCGCACCGCGTTTGGCGACTGGCCGCGCCGCTTCTGGGCGATGCTGCTGGCGACCCCGCAGCTGCGCGAGCCCAAGGCGGATGGACGGTGGCCGGAACAGTTCCAGGCCCTGGCCCAGGTGGGCCGCGGCCCGCGGGCTGCGCTGCTGCTGCGCCTGGTGGCGCACGTGTCGGAGGCCGATGCCGCCGCAGCGTTGGGCGTGAGCCGTCCCACCTACCGCATGGCCCTGCGCCGCGCGCTGCCGCGCGATGCGGAGGGCCGCGGGGATGACGCAGCCTGGCAGGCGCTGGGAGCCGCTGCCCAGCAGGCCGTGCGGGATATTTCCCCACAGCGCATGGAAATGCTGGCCCAGCTGCGGGATGCCGCATTGCAGGGCGTGCAGTGGTCGCCGCCGCCCCCGCCAGGCGCCGCAGTGGAGGAAGACAGCCCGCGTCCGCGCTGGCTGTGGCCGGCCCTGGCCGGAGTGGTGCTGGCGACCGTGGCCGGGGTGCTGGCCGCGCCGTGGCTGGCTGGCGACCGGTCCGGCGCCGGGGGCGGACCGGACCGGATCCTCAGCGAGGCGCTGGCGCCCGGATCGGCGCCGGAGGGCGG
The DNA here is from genome assembly GCA_019115725.1 of Candidatus Luteimonas excrementigallinarum. Lineage (GTDB taxonomy): Bacteria > Pseudomonadota > Gammaproteobacteria > Xanthomonadales > Xanthomonadaceae > Luteimonas > Luteimonas excrementigallinarum. The sequence goes on along the minus strand of DXCY01000160.1, from coordinate 5,480 downwards.
GCTGGAGGGTGATCTGGCCCTGCTGACCCATCCGGATTTCGAATTGCTGGCGGCCGAGCCGCAGGACGCGGCCATGCATGAGCCCGCGTTCCACGCCTGGCTGGTGCACCAGATCGAGGGGCTGCCGCAGGAAGATGTGGTGCGCGAGCAGCGCGAGGAAACGCCGGCCGATGTTGAGGATGCCGGGGATGAGGGGCGGGATGATGTTCCCTGAAGCCCGCCGTCGCGTGGCCATCCTCTTGATCGCTGCCCTGCTGGCGCCAGCGGCGCAGGCGCTGCCGCCGGCCCTGCAGGCCCACGCCGACGCGCTGCCCGAGGCCGAACGCGAGCGGCTGGAGCGGCGCCATGCACAGTTGCAGGCCCTGTCGCCGGAGGCCCGCGATGCCCTGCGCGAGCGCGCCCGCCAGTGGGATGCGCTGCCGCTGGACGAGCGCCGCGGGCGCCGCGATGCGTGGCAGGCCTGGGCCCGGCTGCCGGCGGCTGCCCAGGCGAGGATGCGCGCCGCCGCTGCGGCCTATGCCGCCCTGCCGGAGGAGCGCCAGGCGGCCCTGGCCGATGCCTTCGCCGAGCTGGATAGGCTGGAACGCAACGGCTGGGCGCTGGGCCCGGACCTGGGGCTGGACTGGCCCACGCTGCACCCGCTGTTCGCCCTGGTGCCGCTGCCGCAGCAGGAGGAACTGCTGGCGGTGTTGCTGTCGATGGACGACGACGCGCGTGCCGACCTGGGCGTGCTGGCCCAGCGCACGCCTCCGGGCGAGCGCGACGAGCTGCGCCGTGTGCTGTTGACCACGCCGCCGGAAAATCGCGGCCCCTGGCTGCGGCAGATGGTCGGCCCCTGAGCGGACCCCCGGGTCCACCGTGGTGATCCACGCCCGCCGTACCGCGAGGTCATTCGTGCCGGTAGAATGAGCGGCTGCCGCAACCCGGCGCCAGCGCCCGGCTCCCGGCACGCGGCCGCAGTCGCGCTTGCCTCTCCCGATGTCCATCCATTCCCTTCCTGCGCCGCGCTTTGGCCGCGAGCTGCGCACCACCGTGGTGCTGGCCGGTCCGCTGGTGGCCGGCCACGTGGCCACGGGCCTGATCGGCCTGGTCGACAGCGTGATCGCCGGCCGCCATGGCACCGATACCCTGGCCGCGGTCTCGGTAGGCACCGCCATGTTCTGGCTGCCGCTGATGATCCCCATGGGCACGCTGATGGCGCTGCCGCCCACCGTGTCGCAGCTGGACGGCAGCGGTCGGCGCGGCGAGATCGGCGCGGTGTTCCGCCAGGCGCTGTGGCTGGCGCTGATCCTGGGCGTACTGCTGTTCGGCCTGATGACGCTGGGCGTGCACGCGCTGGCGCCGATGGGGATCGCCGAGGAGATCCGGCCGGGCGCGGCGGCATTCCTGGGCGGGATCCGCTGGGGCGTACCGGCGCTGACCCTGTACTACTGCATGCGCTATCTCAGCGACGGACTGCACTGGACCCTGCCAACGATGGTGTTCGGTTTCGGCGGACTGGTGCTGCTGATCCCGCTCGGCTTCCTGCTGACGTTCGGCGGCTGGGGCGTGCCGGAAATGGGCGCCGGTGGCCTTGGCTGGGCGTCGGCAATCGTGCTGTGGGCGCAGGCCATCGCCTTCTTCATTTACCTGTGGCGTTCGCGCAGGTTCGCGCCGCTGCGCCTGTTTGAACGCTTCGACCTGCCCGGCCGCCGCCATATCAGTGAGCTGCTGCGGGTGGGGTTGCCGATCGGGATCACGGTGGCGATGGAGGGCGGCCTGTTCGTGGCCACCTCGCTGCTGATCGGCCGCCTGGGGCCGATCGAAGCGGCCGCGCACCAGATCGCGATCAATCTCTCGGGGCTGTGCTTCATGGTGCCGTTCGCGGTGGCCGAGGCCACCACGGTGAGGGTGGGGCATGCGCTCGGCAGCGGTCTGGGACGGGAAGGCGTGCGCCGTACCGCGCTGGCCGGGCTGGCGGTGGTCCTGGCCACCCAGACCTGCAGCGCGATCCTGCTGTTTGGCGGGGGCAGTGCGCTGGCCGGGCTGTACACCAATGACGCGGCGGTGGCGACGCTGGCAGCGTCGCTGCTGCTGCTGGCCGCGGCCTACCAGTTCCCCGACGGCATCCAGGTGCTCTCCGCCGGCGCCCTGCGCGGACTCAAGGACACGCGCGTGCCGATGGTGCTGGCTGCCATCTCGTATTGGGCGGTGGGCATGGTGCTGGGCGCGTGGCTCGGCCTGGGCCTGGGCTGGGGGCCGCGGGGCATGTGGATCGGCCTGATCGCCGGCCTGACCGTGGCCGCGGTGCTGCTGGGCACGCGGTTCCTGCGCCGCAGCGCCCGTATCGATCCACAGCCCGGATTACCTCCGGCGCATGATTCCGCGGCGGTCGCAGGCTAAGCTGTCGCCGATATCCGCCGCATCCAGAGTCCAACGATATGAATGAACCCCGCCGTCGCGGTCCCATCGCGCGCGTCCTCGTGGGCGTCTGGGACGCCATGAACTTCACCCGGCGCCTGATCTTCAACCTGATCTTCTTCGCCCTGCTGTTCATGGTGCTGGCGATCCTGGCCGCGGGCGACCGGACCGCCCCGCTGATGGACCGCACCACGCTGGTGATCGCGCCGCAGGGGGCGATCGTCGAGCAGTACAGCGTTGATCCCGCTTCGCGCGCGCTGGCCCAGATGATGGGTGACTCGGCGACTGCCCAGGTGCAGCTGCGCGACATCCTGCGCGGGATCGAGGCGGCGCGCGACGACGAGCGCATCGAGCGGGTGTATCTGGACGTGGACGGGCTGCAGGGCGCGGGCATTGCCACGCTGCGCGAAGTGGCCGCAGCCCTGCGCACGCTGCGCGAATCGGGCAAGCAGGTGGTCGCCTACGGCACCGCCTACAGCCAGGGCGCCTACCTGCTCGCGGCGCAGGCCGACGAGGTCTATACCGATCCGATGGGCGGCATGGTGATGCTGGAAGGCTTCGCCAGCTACGGCCCGTACTTCGGCGAGGCGCTGCAGGACAAGCTGAGCGTGGACATCCACGTGTTCAAGGTGGGTGAGTTCAAGTCGGCGGTGGAGCCGTTCATCCTCAACGCGGCCTCGCCGGAAGCCAAGGAAGCCGACCTGTACTGGCTCAGCGACCTGTGGCAGCGCCACCTGGCGGACATCGCCGCGGCGCGCGGGCTGAGCGTGGCCCAGCTGGAGGCCGGCATCGATGGCATGGCCGACGGCGTTGCCGCGCTGGAAGGCGACTTCGCCCGCTACGCCGAGCAGCAGGGCCTGGTGGACGGCCTGCTGACCCGGCAGGAAGTGGAGGCGCTGCTGACCGAACGCGGCGTGGCTGACGAGGACGCGCCGGGCGGCTTCCGCAGCGTCTCGCTGGACGGCTACCTGGCCCACGTGGACCTCGCCGCGCCGACGCTCAACCTGCGCCAGTCGCAGGTGGCGGTGGTGGTGGCCGAAGGCGGGATCAGCGATGGCGAGCGCCCGCCGGGCAGCATCGGTGGCGAATCCACCGCGGCCCTGCTGCGCGAGGCGCTGGAAGACGAGCACGTGAAGTCCGTGGTGCTGCGGGTCAACTCGCCGGGCGGCTCGGCCTATGCGTCCGAGCAGATCAACCGCGAGATCCAGGCGCTCAAGGCCGCCGGCAAGCCGGTGGTGGTGTCGATGGGCTCGGTGGCCGCCTCGGGCGGCTACTGGATCAGCATGAACGCAGACCGGATCTACGCCGATCCGTCGACCATCACCGGGTCGATCGGCGTGTTCGGCATGCTGCCCAACTTCACCCGCAGCCTGGACCGCATCGGCGTGCATACCGACGGCGTGGGCACCACCCATCTGGCCGGCGCGTTCGATCCGAGCCGCCCGCTGGAACCGGAGGTGGGCCGGCTGATCCAGTCCAGCGTGGAGAAGATCTACACCGACTTCGTGGGCAAGGTGGCCGCCGGTCGTGACGCGACTGCTGAAGCCATCGACAGGGTGGCCCGGGGCCGCGTGTGGAGTGGCGCGCAGGCCGTTGACCGTGGCCTGGTGGACGAGCTGGGCGGCCTGGGTGATGCGCTGGCGGAAGCCGCGCGCCTGGCGGAGCTGGAAGAAGACGATTACCGCGTGCGCTACGTGGAGAAGGCACCCTCGGCCTTCGCCCAGTTCCTGCAGGGCCTGTCTTCCACCCGGGTCGGCGCCATGCTGCTGGGCGACAGCGCGCTGGCGCGCTCGCTCATGGTCAAGGCGGTGCCGGAACTGGAGCGGCACGTGCAGCTGTTCGAAACCGCCCTGGCCAGCAGCCGCGGGCCGGCGGGGATCACCATGGCGTACTGCTTCTGCGACATCCGCTGAGCGCCTGCGCCTGATACGCGAAACGGCCGCCGGTCATCCGGCGGCCGTTTTTGTTTGCGGCGGTTATGGGTCTTCAGTGACCTGGGGCGTGGGTGGCTCGTCGATCGGCGGGGCTTCCGGCGGCGGCGAGCAGGCCGCGGCCAGCAGCAGCGTGGCGGCGGCCAGCCACCTGGGCAGGGTCCGGGTCATGATCCGCTCCTGTTGGGGCCAGGGGGTATCCTACGGCGTCATTTCAACCGGGGTAGTGAAGAGATGGATCCGCAGCGCTGGCGCCTGGACGGGCAGCTTGCATTGGTCACCGGCGGCAGCGCCGGCATCGGCCGCGCGATCGCGCGGGAACTGCTGGGCTTTGGTGCCCGCGTGCTGATCGTGGCCCGCGACGGCAACGCGCTGGAGCTGGCCCGCGACGAGCTGCTGGATGAATTTCCCCAGGGCGAAGTGCAGGCCCTGGTTGCCGACGTGGCTGACGAGGAGCAGCGCCGCGGGATCCTCGACTGGGTGGAAGACCAGGGCGAAGGGCTCAACATCCTGGTCAACAACGCCGGCGGCAATCTCTCGCGGCGCAGCACCGAATACGCCGAGGACGAGTGGCGGGAGATTTTCGAGGTCAATCTGTTCAGCGCGTTCGAACTGTCGCGCTACGCGTTCCCGCTGCTGACCCAGCACCCGGGATCGAGCATCGTCAACGTGGGCAGCGTCTCCGGCGTGACCCACGTGCGCACCGGCGCGCCCTATGGAATGAGCAAGGCCGCGCTGCACCAGATGACCCGCAACCTGGCTGTGGAGTGGGCCGCCGAAGGCGTACGGGTGAACGCGGTGGCGCCGTGGTACATCCGCACCCGGCGTACATCCGGCCCGCTGGCCGATCCGGATTATCGCGACGAGGTGCTGCTGCGCACGCCGATGGACCGCATCGGCGAGCCGGAGGAGGTGGCCGCCGCAGTCGCGTTCCTGTGCCTGCCGGCCGCGGCCTACATCACCGGCGAGTGCATCGCCGTGGACGGCGGATTCCTGCGCTACGGCTTCTGAGCGCATAGACCGCACTTTTCCATTCTCCACAATGACCGGAGCCGCCTTGCGGCGGCTCCGGCGCCGGCGGGATGGAGATCAGCCGGTCGGGCGCAGCACCAGCACCGGCAGGCTGGAATGGGTGAGCACCTTCTGGGT
>DXCY01000159.1 GCA_019115725.1 Candidatus Luteimonas excrementigallinarum | reverse complement strand
CTGGAAGGAATTCGCGCATATAACGGCGGTGGACAGAGCGCATCGCGATAACCTGTAAAGGAGACTTGACAGGGATGGTGCGCCGCTGGCCTCGGTGTGTCAAGCACGCTTTACATCGCGGTGGTCGGCGGCGCCAGGCCGGTGCGGACCTCCAGCCGGTCGAGGAATTCCCCGAGCAGCAGCAGGCCGACCGGATCCGGGACCAGTGGCAGTCTCTGCCGCGCCTGGGTGATGGCGTCGGCAACAGCCGCGGCATCGCCGCGCAGCGCCGCCAGCTCGGCATCCAGCCAGTGCCGGTAGGGTGTCAGGTCCATCACGCTGGTGCCCTCGCACAGGCGCCGCCAGGCATCCAGCAGGGCCTCGTCGCCAACCATCAGCGCCACGTGGCTGGCCATGTTCACCGCCACCACCGGGCGCATCGCCTCGGCCACGCCCCAGTAGCGGGTGGCCAGGCGTGCAGCGCAGCGGTGCGCGGCGTCGGCATCGCCCAGGTCCACGGCGCGCGAGAGCTGCATTGAATCGGCCGAGGCCGCCAGCATCGGACTGGTGCCGCCGGCGTCGCGGCCGGTGTCCGCGTCGGGCTGGGTGGTGGCGGGCTGGATGGAGGCCGGCCACTCGCGCGGCCGCACCCCGGCCATGGTCAGCGCGACCAGCTGGCTGACCTGCAGCTGCAGGGCCCCATCAGGCGAGTTGCGCAGCAGGTCCAGCATGCCCTGGCCGTCGCTGCGCCAGCCCTGGGAGTGGAACGGAAACAGGTTGGCCAATGCCAGCAGCAGCGCCGCGGCCGCGCTGCCGGCCAGCAGTCCGGCAACCCACGGCGCGGGATTCCACAGCAGGGCCGCAGCCAGGCACAGCGCCGCGGTGATCAGGTTGGCCAGCGGTCCGCCGACCAGGACCAGCACCTGATCGGTGCGCGACAGGCCGCGTTCGCCATCCGGGACCACCGCGGCGAACCCGCCGATCCCGTTCATTCCGCCGCCGCGGCGCAGGCGCCAACCGCCGCTGCCACGCTCCAGCCGCAGCGGGCCGATGCCCATCGCCAGCAGCCGCATGCCGCGTGCCAGCCCGGCCAGGGCGTGTCCGGCCTCGTGGATGATGATGTGGGGCCACAGCGACAGCACGAACGCGATGCCCATCGCCACCACGCTGGCCGAGGTGACGGCCTGCAGATGCAGGCCCAGGTGGGCGGCGCCGATGCCGACCGCCATGCCCGCCAGCAGCATCACCACCAGCATGAGTGCGCCGCCGGGCGTGGGTCGCCGCGCGGGCGCGGCCGGCGGCGGGGGCGGCCACAGGGCCGCGTGCCTGTCAGCGGCTGCTGACATATTTCTCCCGGCGGATCTGCGGGACCGCCAGGCCGTGCTCCTTGAGCGCGTTGAAGCAGGCATCCACCATGTCGGGATTGCCGCACAGATAGGCTAGGTCGGTATCGCCGTCCGGCGTGAACTCGTCCAGGAACTGCTGCACGTAGCCATGGCGCACGTCGGCATGGTCCTGACGCGAGCCCGGTTCCGGCAGCTCGCGCGAGAAGCAGGGCACGAAGCGGAACCCGGGGTGCGCCTCGGCAAACGCGCGGAATTCGTCGCCGTACAGCAGCTCGGCCGGGGTACGCGCGCCAAACAGCAGCACCACCTCGATGCCGCGCTCGGCCATCTGCCGTTCCAGCAGCGGCAGCATGGCCCGGTACGGCGTCACGCCGGTGCCGGTGCCGATCAGCAGGTAGCGCCGGTTGGCGTCGTTGGGCATCAGGCAGAAGCGCCCGAACGGCCCGCTGGCCTGGATCACCTCACCGGGTTCAAGCGCTTCGAACAGCGCCGTCGCGGCGCCGCCGTCCACGTAGCTGACCGCCATTTCCACCGCCGCATCCGGGGCTGCGCCGGGCGGGCGGATCGAGGCCAGCGAATAGCTGCGCTTGGTGGGCGTGCCGTCGGCGTAGTCGAAGTGCACCTGGATGAACTGGCCGGGGATGAAATCCAGCGGCGCGTCGTCGTCACGCACCAGGTCCAGGTGCACGACGGTGGGCGCGATCATCCTGCGCGAGACCAGTCGGAGGGGAAAATGCTTGTTGGCCAATGTGATGCAACGCTTCGTCGCACGGGCTCCCGTGCGCAGCCGCCTATACTAGCGGGATTGCCTGCAAGACCGGCGGAAAGGTATCCCGATGACCCCAGTTTCCCAAGGCGACGCGCCCGCCCTGTCCGTGCGCGACCTGCGCAAGACCTATCCCGGCGGTGTCGAAGCGCTCAAGGGCGTGTCGCTCGACGTCGCGCCCGGTGACTTCTACGCATTGCTCGGCCCCAACGGCGCCGGCAAGAGCACGCTGATCGGCATCATCTCCTCGCTGGTGAACAAGTCGGCGGGCGAGGTGTCGGTGTTCGGCGTGGATCTGGCGCGCGAGCGCAATGCGGCCATGCGCCTGATCGGCCTGGTGCCCCAGGAGATCAACTTCAACCTGTTCGAAAAGCCCATCGACATCCTGGTCAATTACGCCGGCTTCTACGGCATTCCCCGGGCCGAGGCGCTGCAGCGGGCCGAACAGGAGCTGCGCGGCGCGCAGCTGTCGGACAAGGCCCAGATGATGAGCCGCACGCTCTCGGGCGGCATGAAGCGCCGGCTGATGATTGCCCGGGCCATGATGACCCGGCCCCGGCTGCTGATCCTGGACGAGCCCACCGCGGGCGTGGACATCGAGATCCGCCGCGGCATGTGGCGCACCCTGCGCGAGATCAACGCCGCCGGCACCACCATCATCCTCACCACGCACTACCTGGAAGAGGCCGAGAACCTGTGCCGCAACCTGGCCATCATCGACCACGGCCGGATCGTGGAGCAGGGGCCGATGCGCAACCTGCTGGCCCAGCTGGATGTGGAAGGCTTCCTGCTGGATATCGAGGGCGAGCTGCCGGCGACGCTGCCGCAGGTGGAGGGCGTGCTGGTATCGGCTCATGACCCGCATACGCTGGATGTGGAAATGCCGCGTTCGATGGACCTCAACCGCATCTTCGCCGCGCTGGGCGATGCCGGCATCCGGGTGCGCTCGATGCGCAACAAGGCCAACCGGCTGGAGGAGCTGTTCGTGCGCATGACCGGCGAAGGCGCTGGTGCCGCTGCCAGGGAGGCCGCATGAACACGCCTGCACCCGCGACGGGCGCCGCAACGCCGGTGCTGCGTTCCAACCTGGTGGCCCTGGGCACGGTGGCCCGGCGCGAGATCATGCGCATCCTCAGGATCTGGAGCCAGACCCTGGTGCCGCCGGCGATCACCATGACGCTCTACTTCCTGATTTTCGGCGGCCTGATCGGCAGCCGCATCGGGACCATGGACGGCATCAGCTACATGGACTTCATCGTCCCCGGGCTGGTGATGATGAGCGTGATCCAGAACAGCTACGGCAACATCTCCTCCAGCTTCTTCGGCGCCAAGTTCGGCCGCCATGTCGAAGAGCTGCTGGTCAGCCCGATGCCGCCGTGGGTGATCCTGGGCGGCTACGTAGCCGGCGCGGTGGCGCGCGGGCTGATGGTGGGCGTGATCGTGCTGTGCATCGCGATGCTGTTCACCACGGTGCGCATCCCGCATCCGTGGGTGACGCTGAGCACGGTGCTGCTGGGGGCGACGATCTTCTCGCTGGCCGGCTTCGTCAACGCGGTGTTCGCCAAGAAGTTCGACGACGTGGCGATCGTGCCGATCTTCATCCTCACCCCGCTGACCTATCTGGGCGGCGTGTTCTATTCGGTGAGCCTGCTGCCCGGCTGGGCCGAGAAACTCACCTACGCCAACCCGATCTTCTACATGGTCAACGCGTTCCGCTACGGCCTGCTCGGCCGCGGCGACGTGCCGCTGTGGGTGGCCTATGCGCTGATGCTGTTTTTCGTGGTGGCGCTGGGTTCGCTGGGCCTGTGGCTGCTGAAGCGGGGCGTGGGCCTGCGCAGCTGAGCCTGGGCACAGCCGGACAAGGCAGGCCCGGCGGGATTGTCCGCCGGGAAATGTCTTGAGGTAACCTCGCGCCTTTCGCCCCCGAATGGAGCCAAAGGAATGCGCAAAGGGAACCTGGCCGCCGCGTGCGCGCTTGCGATGATGCTGTCCGCCTGCGGCGGCGGCGCCGACTCTGCCGTGGAGGAGGGGATCGATACCGCACCCGCCGCGGCGCCCACATCCACCGCCGTCGGTGCCGCGGACGGCGATACCGACAGGGACGCGGGTGAGGCCGGCGCGCCTGATCCGGCGACGGCAGAGCCGGCGGACAGTAATACTTCCACCGCAGGCGGCGAACCGGCGCTGGTGGACAGGCGCGGCGCGCCGGTGGATCTGGTGGCCTTCGATATCGACCCCGTGCCGGTGACCGACGTGGCGCTGGGCGAGCTGCCCTTCATCTCACTCCCGGACGGCTACAACACCATCAACGACGGGAAGGTCTACGCGTTCGCGCGCTTCCCGTTCCGCATGGGCGAGGGCCTGCACTGGGTCGAAGGCCGGGCCTGGGTGGGCCGCCTGGGCGTTGAGCGCCGCGGCGACAAGCAGTACTCCGCGCTGGAGCTGCGCCGCAACCTGGAGGCCGTGCTGGAGCAGGCCGGGGCAACGCAGGTCTTCGAAGGCGCGCTGCGCAACGACCTGTACTACGGCACCCTCGAGGACGAGATCGGCCAGGGCTTCATTGGCGGGGTCAATATCGATGGCGACACGCCCACCACGGTCCACGTGATCCGCCAGCAGGGGCGCACCGTCTGGGTGCAGCTGTCCATCGGTTCGCGTCAGGCGGGGATGGTGGTGGTGGAAGCGGTGCCGTTTGAGCCGACGGCGCAGTGGATGGATGCCTTCCCATGGCTGTCCGCGCCGGCCGGCTACGGCGACCGCTCCAGCCAGCGCGACTTCGACATGTATCCGTTCTGGACCGGCGCGGATTTCGAGGAAGTGGAGGGCAAGGCGTGGATTGCCCGGGTCAGCGGCGAGCGCAACCATCATTCCATGCACGAAGTCCGCCGCAACCTCGAGGCGATGATGGACGAGGCCGGCGGCACGCTGCTCTTTGATGGCCGGATCCCGAGGGAGGCCGCGGAGCGCTATGACGCCGACCTCCGGAGCACGTACAGCGACGGTACCGGCTACAGCTGGCACGGCTACGATTCGATGGTCTACCGCGTCGACCTCTCCGATGGCCGCCAGGTGTGGGTGCATGCGCGCCTGGAAAACACCGCCGCCGGCTGGGTGGTGATGGAGCGCGAGGGCTTCGTGCAGACGGCCGGCCTGCTGCCCGCATCGGCGCTGAAGCAGCAGCTGGATGCTGATGGCCGGGTTGCCATCCAGGTCAATTTCGCGGTCGACAAGGCCGAGATCCTTCCCGAATCCAGACCCCAGATCGAGCAGGTGCTGGCGCTGCTGCGTGACGACCCGGCGCTGTCGTTGTCAGTGGAAGGCCACACCGATGCCACCGGCGATGCCGATCACAACCAGCGCCTGTCCCAGGCGCGGGCGCAGAGCGTGATGGCTGCGCTGGTGGAGCAGGGCATCGAGGCGGAACGGCTGCAGGCGGCGGGATTCGGCCAGTCCCGGCCGACGGCTGACAACGACACGGAAGAAGGGCGGGCGCGGAACCGCCGGGTCGAGCTGGTCCGCACCTGAGCCGGCCAAGCCCGGCAGCCGGGGTTGCGCGACCGGCGTCGCATTTCTCCGCCGTCGTCGGCCGGGCCCGGCCAGCGGCGGGGTATGCTCGGCGCAACGCACACGGGAGGGGAGTCCCATGTCACGTTGCATCCTGAAGCACCGCGCCCTGGGGGCCGCGGTTGCGCTGGTTCTGGGCCTGTCGCTGGCCGCCTGTGGCGGCGATGGCGGCGCGGATCCGGACCAGGAGCCGGCCGCCGCGCCCGGACCAGCCGTTGAGGCCGCACCCGAAGCGGCGCCGCCCGAACCGCTGTCGGAGAAGATGCCCACCGCCGGTCTCGAGCCTGATGGCCGCACCGCTTCCTGGGCGGTGGCGGTGCAGATCGGCGCCACCCTGCATGCGCTCACCGCCGCCTGCGGCCAGCACGCATCGGCCGAACTGGAGCGCATGCACGACGAGCAGCGCGACGCGATGAGCGGCGAGGGCGTGGACCCGGCGCGGTTCGACGCGGTCTGGTCCTGGGCCTACCGCCATGCGGAAGAAAAGATCGAGGCGCAGTCGCCGGAAGACCTGGCCAAGGGCTGCGCGCGGCTGATCGAGATGGAAGAAGAGGCCCGCCGCATGGGCGAGATGATGCGGCATATGGCCCTGCCGAAGTCCTGAGCTCAGGACTCCGGAAGGCGGAAGAAGGCCCGTGCGGTGGCGGTGGTCGCCGCGGCCACCGCTTCCACCGTTTCGCCGCGGTCGCGGGCCAGCTCGGCCAGCACGTGCGGCAGGTACATGGGCTCGTTGCGCCGGTCTTTGGGCCTGGGTGACAGCGTGCGCGGCAGCAGGTAGGGCGAATCGGTCTCGATCATCAGCCGGTTGGCCGGAATGTTGCCGACGATGTCGCGCAGGTGCTGGCCGCGGCGCTCATCGCACAGCCAGCCGGTGATGCCGATGTGCCAGTCCTGGTCCAGGTAGTCGAACAGCTCCTCGCGGGTGCCGGTGAAGCAGTGCACCACCGCCGGACCGATGCGGCCTTCGAACGCCTTCATCACCGCCATGAAATCCGCATGCGCATCGCGCTGGTGCAGGAACAGCGGCTTGCCGCGCCCCTGTGCCTGCAGATCGGCGGCGATTTCCAGCTGGCGTTCGAACGCGCGCCGCTGCGCCGGGCGCGGGGAGAAATCGCGGAAGTAATCGAGTCCGGTCTCGCCCACTGCCACCACTTCCGGGTGCGCGTGCAGGGCGCGCATTTCGGCGTCGCATTCGGCCGTGTACTCGGCGGCGTGATGCGGATGCACGCCGGCCGTGGCAAACAGCTCGCCGGGATACGCCCGGGCCAGCTCCAGCGCCCGCGGCGACTCGGCCCGGCTGGCGCCGGTCACGATCATCCGCGCCACGCCCGCATCCCGCGCGCGCTGCATGACCGCCTCGCGGTCGTGGTCGAAACTTTCGTGGGTCAGGTTGACGCCGATATCGATGAGCTGCATGGACTCGCTGCAAGGCAACCGGCGGCACAGGATACGCAACCGCTTCCGCGCCGGCCGGCAGGGTGGGCCGGCCCGTATCCTAGTCGGATGACCACGCGCCTGCCCATCGACGACCTGCTCGGCGACATCCGCGCCTCGCTCGAGCGCCATCCGCGCCTGGTGCTGGAGGCGCCGCCGGGTGCGGGCAAGACCACCCGGGTGCCGCTGGCGCTGCTGGATGCGCCGTGGCTGGACGGGCAGCGGATCGTGATGCTCGAGCCCCGCCGCGTTGCCGCCCGGGCCGCCGCCACCTACATGGCCGCGCAGCTGGGCGAAGAGGTGGGCGGCACCGTGGGCTACCGGATCCGCTTCGAGAACCGCACCTCGGCGCGGACCCGGATCGAGGTGGTGACCGAGGGCATCCTCACCCGCATGATCCAGGAGGATCCGCTGCTGGACGGCATCGGCGCGCTGGTGTTCGACGAGTTCCACGAGCGCCACCTGGCCGCGGATCTCGGCCTGGCGCTGGCCCTGGACGTGCAGTCCGGGCTGCGCGAGGACCTGCGCCTGGTGGTGATGTCGGCGACCCTGGACGGAGAGGGGCTGGCGGCGGTGCTCGAGGCGCCGCGGCTGACCAGCGCCGGACGGGCGTACCCGGTGCAGGTGGCGCATTTTCCCGCACGCCGCGATGAATCGCCGGAGCGGCAGATGGTGCGCGCCATCGTGGAGGCGCTTGGCCGCCACCCCGGTGATGTGCTGGCCTTCCTGCCCGGGCGCCGCGAGATCGCGCGGGTGCAGGCGGCGCTGGAGGCGGCCGGCACCGGGGCCCGGGTGCTGGCCCTGCACGGCGACCTGCCGGTGGACAGCCAGGCGCAGGTGCTGCGGCGCGGCGACGACGGCGTGCCGCGGGTGGTGCTGGCCACCAACGTGGCCGAATCCAGCGTCACCCTGCCCGGCGTGCGTACGGTGGTCGACAGCGGCCTGGCGCGGGAGCCGCGGTTTGATCCGGGCAGCGGATTTTCGCGCCTGGAGGTGGTGTCGATTTCGCAGGCCTCGGCCGACCAGCGCGCCGGGCGCGCGGGCCGCGTGGCCGAAGGCTGGGCCTACCGGCTGTGGCCGCAGTCGCAGCGGCTGGAGCCGCAGCGGCGGCCGGAGATCGTCCAGGCCGGACTGGCCGGGCTGGCGCTGGAGCTGGCCGGCTGGGGCAGCGATGCGGTCCGCTTCGTGGATCCGCCGCCGGCCGGTGCGCTGGCATCGGCGCGCGACCTGCTGCGCCGGCTGGGTGCGCTGGATGCCGCCGGTGTGATCACCCCGCTGGGGCGGCGGATGCTGGGGCTGGGCACCGATCCACGCCTGGCGGCGATGCTGCTGGCGCCCACTGACGACGCCGGCCGCGCGCTGGCCTGCGACCTGGTGGCCCTGATCGAGGCGCGGGATCCGCTGCCCGGCCATGGGGACAGCCTGGCCCTGCGCTGGCGCGCGCTGGCGGCGTTTCGTACCGGCAGGGGATCTGCAGGGGGCGGCCGGGGCGGACTGGCCGCGATCGACGCCGCCGCCCGCCAGTGGCGTCGCCGCGTGCGGGCCCCGTCGCCGCCTCCGGCGCAGGTGCCGGCGCACGCCCTGGGCGACCTGCTCGCCCACGCGTTTCCCGACCGCATCGCCCGCCAGCATCCTTCCGATCCGCTGCGCTACCAGCTGGCCAACGGGCGCATGGCGCGGCTGGCGGATGACAGCGGCCTGTTCGGCGAGCCGTGGCTGGTGGCCAGCGAGCTGCGCTTCGATCCGCGCCTGGCGCTGGTGCTGCGCGCCGCGCCGCTGGACCTGGCGCGACTGCAGCAGGCCTTCGCCCATCTGTTCGACGAGCGCGATCAGGTGCGTTGGGACGA
>DXCY01000158.1 GCA_019115725.1 Candidatus Luteimonas excrementigallinarum | reverse complement strand
CACGCTGGTAACGCTCAAGGACAGCGTGCAGCCGCAGAACCTCAAGCGCTTCCAGCAGCTCAACGCGGTGGCGATCACCTTCATGCCGCGCCCGGGCGTCTCCAAGGGCGATGCGCTGCGGGTGCTTGAGGAAGCCGCCGCCGAGGTGCTGCCGCAGGGCTACAGCGTCGACTACGCCGGCGAGTCGCGCCAGTTCAAGCAGGAAGGCAGCGGCATGCTGACCACCCTGATGCTGGCGCTGGTGTTCATTTTCCTGGTGCTGGCGGCGCAGTTCGAAAGCTTCCGCGATGCGCTGATCATGCTGGTCACTGTGCCGATGGCGATCAGCGGCGCGCTGCTGGTGCTCAACTTCCTGGCAGTGGTCGGCGGCGGGCTGCAGTTCGCCGGGATCGAAATGTTCCCGGGCATGAGCATCAACATCTACACCCAGGTGGGCCTGGTGACGCTGGTGGGCGTGATTGCCAAGCACGGCATCCTGATCGTGGAGTTCGCCAACAAGCTGCAGGCCGAGGAAGGGCTCAGCAAGCGCGAGGCGATCGAGCGGGCCGCCGGCATCCGCCTGCGCCCGGTGCTGATGACCACCGCCGCGCTGGTGTTCGCGATGATCCCGCTGCTGCTGGCCAGCGGCCCGGGTGCCGCGGCACGCTTCGCCATCGGCATGACCGTGGCCGCCGGCATGACCATCGGCACCGCGTTCACCCTGTTCGTGCTGCCCGCCTTCTACCTGTACCTGGCCCGCGACCACGCGCAGGACCGCGCCCCCGACCCGGCACCGCAGCCTTTGTAGGTCAGCCCTACGCCCCCGACCCGGGTCCACAGCCACCGTAGGTCGGGGCTACGCCCCCGACGCCCGCGGATCATGCATTGCCGCGTTCGGCGCAAGCCGCTCATCCCCCGCGTCGGCCGCGTAGGGCCGACCTACAGGGACGGTGCGTTGATCGCGCGGCTGGCGAGGCTGGCGTCGGGTTCGGGCATGTGCGGAATCACCCCCAGGCACGGCACCGGCAGGGCGTTGCGCAACAGCTCCACGTACTCCTGCTGCCGGTGCGGCACCGGATCCACCCCGCTGCCAATCCAGCCCGCCAGCCGCAGGCCGTCCGCTTCAACGGCACGCGCGGTCAGGCGGGCATGGCTGAGGCAGCCCAGGCGCAGACCGACCACCAGCACCACGTCAGCACCAATCGCCCGGGCCAGCGTGGCCTGGTCCAGGCCGTCGGCCAACGGCGCCATCCAACCGCCGACGCCCTCCACCACCACGGTATCGGCCATTGCCGAAAGCCGTGTGCAGGCGGCCTGCAGCGGGTCCATCCGGACCTCGACGCCTGCCTCGCGCGCCGCCAGCTGCGGGGCGGTGGGTGCGGGCAGGGCGTACGGATTCACGTCTTCATAGGCCGGCCGCGGGTCGCTGGCTTCCTGCAGCAGCAGCGCGTCCTCGTTGCGCCAGCCGTCCGGCGTCCGCTCGCAGCCGCTGGCCACCGGTTTCATGCCCACCGCCCGCTGGCCGCGCGCGCGCAGGGCGTGCAGCAACGCGGCGGAGGCCAGGCTCTTGCCCACCCCAGTGTCGGTGCCGGTCACGTAGATGCGGGCGGCGCTCATCGCCCGGCCCCGATGGGCGGATGGTTGCGGACTGGAGGCCTCATCAGGCGGATTTTCCTGCGGTTGCTACACTGCCGCCATGTTCGCATCCCAACCTCTGCAAGGCGACAAGGCCAGCCAGTACGGACAGCTCCAGGCGCAGGCGCGCGCCCTGCTGGCCGGCGAGCACGACCGCATCGCCAACGCCGCCAACCTCTCCTCTCTGGTTTTCAACGCCCTGCCCGATCTCAACTGGGTGGGCTTCTACTTCTTTGATGGCACCGAACTGGTGGTGGGTCCGTTCCAGGGCCAGCCGGCCTGCGTGCGCATCCCGCTCAACCGCGGCGTGTGCGGCGCGGCCGCCAGCACCCGCACCACCCAGCGGGTCGACGATGTGGACGCGTTCCCGGGCCACATCGCCTGCGATGCCGCGTCCCGCTCGGAAGTGGTGGTGCCGCTGGTCGGCGACGACGACCAGCTGATTGGCGTGTTCGACATCGACAGCCCGGTGCCGTCGCGGTTTGACGAAGTCGACCAGGAAGGCCTGGAGCAGATAGCCCGCATCTTCATCGAGTCGCTGCAATGAGCGAAGAGAAGATGCGCAACATCGGCCCGAAGTCCGCCGCCTGGCTGCGCCAGGTGGGCCTGCACACACGTGCCGATCTGGAAGCCGCCGGTCCGGTGGACGCCTACATGCGGGTGCGGCGCGCGGGCTTCCGGCCCAGCCTGAATCTGCTTTACGCGCTGGAAGGCGCACTGAACGACTGCCACTGGCAGGAAGTGCCGGACGAGCGCCGCAAGGAGATGGTGACAGCCGCCGAAGCGGCCATCGCCGGCTTGCCATTGCCGCGCGGCCAGGAAGAAGCGGGCCCGGTGACCACCACCATCATGCAGCCCGAACCGGACGACGACTCTCCGTAGGTCGGTGCTGCGCCCTTGCCGCAGGCAACACCAAACCGATCCGCATGCACACCGGCAATTCTCAGCCCCCGCCGCCCCACCCCACGCCGCCCCACCCCACGGCGGCCAACACCAGCGCCAGCAGCAGCATGGTTTCCATGGCCTCGATACTGGCGCCCAGGCAGTCGCCGGAGATGCCGCCCAAGCGGCGCATCCAGTACAGGCCAATCAGCGGCACCAGCGCCAGCGCCGCCAGCAGAGGCGGGGCCACGAGCAGGCTCAATGCCGCCAGCGCCGCCGCCCACAGCCACACCGCGCGCATATCGAGCTTCCAGGAGAAGCGCTCGGCCATGCCCGCCTGCTGGATCGGCGGCAGGCGCCGGCTCCACCACAGCGTGCCCCAGCGCGCCCAGGCCGGCAGCAACACGATCCCGTACCACCAGGCCGAACCGGCCAGCTCGGCCAGCAGCACCAGTTTGAGCAGCAGCTGCATGATCAGGATGACCGCGCCGAACACGCCGATGTGCGGGTCCTTCAACACCGCGAGGAAGCGCTCCGGGTCGCGGTGCGCGGCGCCCATGGCGTCGGCGACATCGCTCAGTCCGTCCAGGTGCAGCGCGCCGGTCACCCAGGTCCACAGCGCCAGCGCCAGCACCGCGCCCAGCCAGGGGCGGCCGTCGAACGCCCATAGCGGCAGGGCCAGCAGCAGCCCGATGGCGATGCCGACCAGCGGGTGGTAGACCGCCGAACGGGTGAGGTCGTCGTCGCGGAAGTCATGCACCTGCGGGGTGGGGATCCGGGTCAGGAACTGGAACGCGAGGGTCAGCCGGCGCAGGCTCATGGCTGGGCGAGCTCCAGCAACTCGCCCCAGAGGCGACCATCGCCGCCGGCCTCCACGCGCAGGCGCAGGCGGGTACCGTAGTCGATGCGCAGCGCCCACAGCGCTGACAGCGGCAGGCCACAGGCCTGCGCAAGCGCCATCCGCAGCGCCCCCCCGTGGCTGACCACCAGCACGGGAGCCTCGTCACCGCCGACATCGGCCAGCAGCGCCTGCAGGGCGCCTGCGATGCGCTGGCCGAACGCGTCCCAGGCTTCGCCATTGGGTGGCGGGTTGCGCCGCGGATCGCCGTGGAAGGCAGCCAGGGTCCCGGCCGCTAGCGCGTCGCCGCGCATGCCGTCCCAGTCGCCGAAGTCGAACTCGGTCCACTGCGGGTCCGTCTGTACCAGCAGGCCAAGCGGCGCGGCCAACGCCCGCGCGGTGTCATGCGCACGACGCAGCGGCGAGCTGACGATGCGCATCCATGCAATACCGGCGTGGCGGCGACAGGGCGCATCCGTGGCGCCCGCTACCAGCGGCGGATCACTGCGTCCGTCCATGTGGCCGCGACGTCCGGTGTCTGCGTGGCGCACCAGGTCGACGATCACTCCGACGTCGCCCCCGCCACCGCGGCTTCGGCGAAGGTCGCCATGTCGTTGTGCAGGGCACAGGCCAGGCGCAGCAGCGGCAGCGCCAGCGCGGCGCCGGAACCCTCGCCCAGGCGCAGGTCGAGCTGCAGCAGCGGCGTCGCATCCAGCGCCGCAAGCAGGCGCCCATGGCCGCGCTCGGCCGAGCAGTGCGAGAACAGCAGCCAGTCGCGCACTCCGGGGTTGAGCCGCACCGCCGCCAGCGCGGCGGCCGAGACGATGAAG
>DXCY01000157.1 GCA_019115725.1 Candidatus Luteimonas excrementigallinarum | reverse complement strand
GTGCCGCGTATCAGCCTTGGCATATGGTCGCTGTACGCGCCACTTGCCATGGGCAGGGCCCCCTCGCTGTTGTCCGAATCTCCCCTGGCCATGCGTTTTTGCCTGTTCCGGAAAAATTTGGTGGGCACGGGCAAAACGTGCGCGGCCCCTGTCAATCAAAGCGAACGCCGATCACCGCGCAATCCGGACCAGCCGGACGAAAATCACCAGGAGGCGTAGACTGCGCGCGCAGGAAGTTCACTCTGGCCCGCGCCTCCGGGCGACGGTCCCCCCGGTCAACGGTTGCGATAGGTCATGGTCAGGTACCAGACGTTCTGGCGCGCATCACCGAAGGGGCCGTCCAGACTGCGCTGGTAGTGCATGTAGTGCAGCGCGCTGCTCCAGTGGCGCGACCACGTTTTGGAGATTCCGAGCCCGTAGCGCCTGTCGTTGCTGCGCAAGCCCGTGTCCGGGAACTCCGAGCGCGCGATGTCGGCGTAGGAGTGCATATCCCAGCTGGGCGCGAGACGGTAGCTGATCTGTCCCAGCAGGCCCCTCCGGGTCTCGTCGAACGCGGTGGCATCCAGGAAGTCGATGCGCTCGTAGTAGGACCCCAGGGTGAGGCTGAGCCGTTCCCGGTGGTGGGTCCAGTGGAACTCGATGCGGTCCTCCTCGTAAACCGAGGGATTGACCGTGATCGAGGTGGTGGAAGGCCTGTCGGGCACGCTGGTGACGGCGGTGATGCCGGCGATTGCGGATTCGGACGCGTCGGTCATCTGGTGCGCGGCCTCCAGCGCCACCGTGTTGCGGGGACCGAGGGCCCAATCGACCCGCCCGCGAAGCAGTGGGTGGGAGGCCGAGCTGCCGTCCGCGTAGTCGACCCAGGAGTAGCCGGCGACCAGGCCAAAGCCCAGCCGGCGGAGCTCCCGGTCGAAGCGCATATAGGCGTCGTAGCGGCGATGGTCGCGGGCAACGAGGTCGTGCCTGTAGTCCACGTCCTGGCCGCGCGCACTGAACGACAGGACGCTCGTTGGACCAAGCTCGCGGATGGCGTGCAGGGTCGCGGCGACCCGTTGCGGCTCGATGTCGTCGGTCTCCGCGGCGCGGGTGTCGATCCAGCGCAGCTCGGCGCGGCCGCGGAATGCCTGGCTCCAGTTGAACTGCACGTTGGGTCCGAGCGAGAGCACGTTCACCCGCTGACGGTTGTCGGCGGTATCGGCGGAGAAGCGATCGATCGGGCGCATCTCCAGGCTGTCTTCGACGGTGAAGCTGAAGACCTCGGGGACGATCAACCAGTCCAGGCGCCCGGTGAGGCTGCCTTCGACGGCGTTGGACTGCGGGCCATCGATGTAATTCCAATACTCCAGACGGCCGCCGAAGTTGGCCATCACCGTCGAGGTTTCTTCGGCCAGCACGAAGCCGAACCCGGCGCGCAGTGCGCTCGAATCCTCGGGGTTCGTCGGTGACATCAGCACGTTGTCGTTGCGCTCGATGCCGCCGTCGATCGCGTAGTCGATGCGGACGGCACCCGCGTGGAAGGGGGCCGTGGCGAGGATCCACGTGACCAGGACGGAAAGACTCTTCTTGCGGATTGTCATGGTGGCGCCTCCCCGTCACCGCCGGGGCGGTCAGTAGATGTTGTTGAACACCACGCCGGCCAGCTTGTCCGGATTGAAATTTGCCGCGGCGTCGTCAATGCGTTCGACGGTGACCTGGCCGTGTCCTGCGACCACGACCACCAAGTCGGCAAGCTCGGAAAGGATCCTGGCGTCCGGGGAATCCAGCGTTGGCGGGCTGTCCAGGATCAGGTGGCGGTTGCGGTGCGTTCCCCGCAGCGAGTCGATCATCATTCGCATCCTGGGCGAGCTGAAGTACTCGCCTGTGGTTTCGCGCGGCGTCGCGCTGGGCACCAGGAACAGCCCCGGCAGCCTGCTTTCGTACTGGATCTGGCCGAGGTCGGAGATGCTGCCATCGAGGTACTCCATCATCCCGCCGTTGGCGACATCGACGCCGAGCGCCGCGTGCTGTGTCGGGTGCAGGGCGTCGCAGTCGACCAGCACCGCGGTCTTGGTGTCGTCGAAGGCGAACGCGGCCGCCAGGTTGCGGGCGACGAAGCTGCCGCCGCAGCCCGGCTGCACAGGTGCGACCAGGATCACGGTGTTCCGGCCTTCGCCCAGCGCCAGCAACTTCGTGCGCAGGCTGCGGAACGCGTCTGCCTGCGCGCGGACGGAGTCGTTGCGATGGATCAGCTTGCGCTCCTCGAGGGCCCATGTCGTCAGCGCCGGCAGGCCCGTATCGGCGCGGGTGACGGAGCGGGAGCCCGGCTCACCCGGAACCGGGCCGCTGGGTGCATCGGGACGTGTTTCGACTAGTTGTTCCATGGGATCCTGCCTGGCTCTGCGGTTCGGCTCAGCCGTGTGATGACATCTTGTAGACGTAGGTCAGCGCGTACAGCAGCAGGACTGCTACGACCACCAGCGTGCCGATGCCCATCTGCAGGTACTGCCCGCGGCGCTCCCGGGGCGACGGATAGGCAGGGATCGAGGCGAGCAGCGGATAGCGGCTCCTGGCATCGATCTGCTGCGGGCTGCGCACGCGCGGGTCGAAGCGCACCAGCAGCCACAGCAGGCCGGTGGGCACTGCGATTGCCGCGAGCAGGCCGGCGCCGGCGATGTGCATGAAGCGCAGGCCGGTCGGGAGCAGCGGCATCGTCGCCGGATCCTGCACGCGCAGCGTCAGGCCGCGGTTCTGCTGGTCGAGTCCCATCGATACGCGCGCGTTCTCGCGGCGCCGGAGCAGGTCCTGGTAGATCTCGCGGTTGACCTCGTAGTCGCGGGTCAGCTCGGCGAGTGCGCTTTCCGAGGCCGCGATCCGGCGGCTGCGGTCGAGCTCGCCGTGGAGCAGGCTTTCCGCGGCGCCCATCCGCGAGCGGATCGCCGTGACGTCGCGCTGGGCCTGGGAGTACTGGCTGCGCAGCTCCTGGTACAGCGGGTTGGCGCGCGAATCCTCGCTGGCCACGGTCTGGCCTGACGCCACGCGCCGGCGCTCATCGTCCAGCTGGCGCTGGATGTCCTCCATCTGGTGCCGGGTGCGGACGACGTCGGGATGGAGGTCGGTGAAGTTCAGCAGCAGGCGGTCGAGTTCGGCCTGGAGTTCGATCAGGCGGGCCCGGTGCGCCGTCTCGCGGGTCTGCACGGCCGTGACCGCGGATTCTCCCGAGAGCTGCGTGGCGAGCGAGGACTGGCGCGCCTGCTGCTCAAGCAGCGCCATGCGCGTCTGCTCCACCTGCGAGCGCAGGGCCGAGATCCGGGAGTTGGAGTCGGCTGCGCTGCCTGGCTGCGCGTCGGCGTTGCGCGAGCGGTACTGCTGCAGGTTGTCCTCGGCGTCGATGAGCTTCTGGTGGTACTCCTGCACCTGTTCGTCGATGAACTCGTACGCCTCGCGGCTTTCGCGCTCCTTGGTC
Source organism: Candidatus Luteimonas excrementigallinarum (assembly GCA_019115725.1). Classification (GTDB taxonomy): domain Bacteria; phylum Pseudomonadota; class Gammaproteobacteria; order Xanthomonadales; family Xanthomonadaceae; genus Luteimonas; species Luteimonas excrementigallinarum. The sequence continues at coordinate 10,318 of DXCY01000157.1, read as the reverse complement.
GCCTGGGTTTCGTGGATGAAGAGCGAACCCATGGCCTCGGTCACCTCATAGGCGCGCCTGGGGTCCGTGTCGCGGTAGGAGATCTGGACGATGTCGGCACGCGGGCTGGTGACCAGGGTGCGGCCACGGATCTCCTCCATCAGGCGGTCCTGCTGGATGGGGCTGAGTTCGCCATCCTCCGCCCAGCCGCCGGTCTCGATGATCTGGGACAGGACCTTCCGGCTGTACACGATCTGTCGGGCCATGCCGACGCGGTCGGTGACGCCGGTGGGGACGGCGCGGCCCTCGAGCAACGGCCGGATGATGTCGCTTTCCTGGGCCAGGATGGTCACCGACACCTCGTAATTGCTGGGGATCCCGAACATCCCCGCCACGTAGGTGACCGCGGCAATCGCGGCAAAGACCAGGGACAGCGGGATGATCCGCCGGCGGCCTTCCTTCAGCAGGAGCCGGGCGTGCTCGATCGGCGAAGTCGCAGTGTTCGCGACGCCTTGGCCGACGGGCCGCGCCCGCGGTACGGGCAGGCTGTTGGGCTGCATCAGAATGTCCGCTCCGGCACGGTGATGATGTCACCGGGCGCGACCGTGAAGTTGGTCTCCAGGTCGCCACGATTGATGATCCTGTCCAGGCGGACGGCGTAGCTGCTGGTCTCGTCGCCTTCGCGGCGGTACAGGCTGGAACGGTCGGCCGCGGCGAACTCGTTGACCCCTCCCGCGGCCAGTACCGCGTCGAGCACGGTCATGCCCTGCCTGTAGGGAAGCGAGATCGGTTGGCGCACCGCCCCGGTCACGCGCACCCGGGACAGGTATTCGTGGCTGCGCAGCTCGGTGAGGATGACCGCGACCTGGGGATCCCTCACGAATGCGGCCAGCTTCTCCTGGATGTCCGCTGCGACCTGGCTGGGGGTGAGCCCGACGGCCATGACGTCGCCCACCAGCGGCACCGAGATGCGGCCGTCGGGACGCACGGGCACGGTGATGCCCAGCTCCGGGTTCCGCCAGACCGAGACCTGGACGATGTCGTCCACGCCGATGGCATAGTTTTCGACCGCCGCCGGCCGTGGCTCCGGCGGCGTCTCCTTCGCCCCCCCGCCGCCGGCGCAGGCGGTCAGGATGACCAGCATCACCACTGCGGACAGCTGCCTGAACATGCGCATTCATGGAACCCCTTTGCGATCGATGTCCTTGGTAACGCACAAGGCGCATTTCACCGGTCACGTCCGGAGGCACCAAGCGCCGGGGTGGTGGATAATCGAGGTCCATCCAGGGGGCTAGGCATGCGCATCCTTGTTTTCGGCGGGGCCGGCTACATCGGCAGTCACACCTGCGTGGTGCTGGCCGAACGCGGCCACGAGCTGGTCGTGGCCGACAACTTCGGCAACAGTTCGCCCGGTGTGCTCGGGCGGCTGCAGCGCATCACCGGTGCGCCGCTGGCGTTCGAGCAGGTCGACCTGCGCGACCGTGACGGCGTCCAGCGGCTGTTCGCCGGCGGGCGTTTCAACGCCGTGGTGCATTTCGCCGCGCTCAAGGCGGTGGGCGAGTCCTGCGAGAAGCCGCTGGACTATTTCGACAACAACATCTCCGGGACCATCCACCTGCTGCAGGCGATGCAGGCGCACGGGGTCGGCCGCCTTGTGTTCAGCTCATCGGCCACCGTCTACGGCGACCCCGACGCCGTTCCGGTGCGCGAGGATGCGCCGCTGCGGACCACCAACCCCTACGGCCGCACCAAGCTGGTGATGGAGCAGCTGATCGGCGACCTGTGCGCCAGTGATCCGGGTTTCCACGCAGTGAACCTGCGCTACTTCAACCCGGTGGGTGCGCATGCCTCGGGCCTGATCGGCGAAGCGCCCGGTGGCGTGCCCGACAACCTGATGCCCTACGTCTGCCAGGTGGCGGTGGGACAGCGCGAACGCCTGTCGGTATTCGGCGGCGACTGGCCGACGGTGGACGGCACTGGGGTGCGCGACTACATCCATGTCGTCGACCTTGCGCGCGCGCACGCCGATGCGCTGGATTTCCTGGCTCGCGAAGGCCGCAGCGCGAACATCAACCTGGGCACCGGGCGCGGGACCAGCGTGCTGGAGCTGGTGCGGGCGTTCGAGCGCGCTTCGGGCCGCGAAGTGGCCTATGAGATCGTCGCGCGCCGGCCCGGCGACGTGGCCGAGGTGTACGCCGATCCGTCGCTGGCGCACGAACTGCTGGGCTGGCGCGCCGGGCTCGATATCGACGCCATGTGCCGCGACGCCTGGCGCTGGCAGTCGCGCAATCCCCATGGCTATGAGGGCGAGCCGGTCAGCGACTGAGCCACTCTGCCACCGGGCCGGGGGTGCGCATCCACTGGAAGTGATCGGCGCGGGCGCCGAGGGAACCGTCGTCGAACGAGGTGGTGTCCGTGCCCGCATCCGGCAGCTTGGACACCAGGTGCCGGAGCGAGGAGGGCGGGGCCAGCCAGTCGCGCTGGAACGTCACCGCACGCACCTGGGCCCGGACCGCGGTCATGCCTGCCTCCAAATCGGTGTCCAGGCCGGCGGCCGCGTACCGTCCCGTCAGCGCGGAACGCGCCCAGTCGCGCATCACCCCGCGGGCCTCCCGTCCGCCGAAGCCGAGCTTGCGGCCGGGCAGGGCGCCGTTGCGCTCGGCCAGCCACGGCAGGAATCGGTACGCCATTGGCAGCCACAGCCGGTGCGGGAGGGGGAACGCCCGCCAGTACGGCGCGCCGCTGGCGACCAGCCAGAGCTGCCGGGCGGCATCGGGATCAAGCGCCAGCCGGCAGCACGCGAGCTGGCCGCCCAGGCTGTGGCCGCCGAGGATGGAAGGAATGCCCGGACAGGTCCGCCGGACCGCATCGGTGCTGGTCGGGACATCCAGCTCCAGCAGTTCGCGGTAGCCCCAGTCGCAGTCGCGCCCGGCGCGCAGGCTGCTGCTGCCCGCGCCGCGCCACTCATGCAGGAACGTGGCCACGCCGCGCGCGGCCAGCGCCCGGGCGAACGGCAGGTAGTGGCGCGCGCCCACGCCCAGCGCCGGCAGCCAGAGCAAGGTGGCGACCGGTTCCGGCGGCGCGCACACGTACAGCTGCCAGCGGTGCCCGTCGGCCGCTTCCAGCGCCAGGCCGTCCTGTTCGACCGTCACGCCGGCCCGGCGGCGCCGAAGTGGTCCAGCACCAGCACGTCGCCGCGGCCGGGGCGATAGCCGCCGCGCAGGGCCCGGTGGACGTAGCCGGTGGCGGCCCCGCAGGCGTCGGCCGGAGAAAGGCCGCGGCACAGGTTGGCGGCGATCGCGGCCGCCAGGGTGCAGCCGGTGCCGTGCGCATCCTGCGGCAGGCGTGGATGCGCAAACTCGCGGACCAGTCCATCCGAATCGGCGAACAGGTCCATGACATCGTCCGCGCCGTCCTCCAGGTGGCCGCCCTTGAGCAGCACCGCGCGGGCACCGGCCTGCAGCAGTTCGGCTGCGGCGCCGCGCATGGCCTGGCGGTCGGCGATGGGGTGGCCGAGGAGGAGCTCGGCTTCCGGAAGGTTCGGGGTCAGCACCGTGGCGCCCTGCAGCAGGCGCGTGCGCAGCGCGTCGAGGGCAGCGGATTCAAGCAGGCGGGCGCCGGAGGTCGCGATCATCACCGGGTCCAGCACCAGGGGCGGGCTGCCGTGCGCCCGCAGCGCGTCGGCCACGGCGTTGATCACCTCGGCGTTGGCCAGCATGCCGATCTTCACCGCGCCGATGCTGAAATCGTCGAAGCAGGCGTCGATCTGCGCACGCAGGAAATCCAGCGGCGGCACGTGCACCGCGGTGACGCCGCGGGTGTGCTGGGCGGTGAGGGCGGCGATGGCGGACAGGCCGTGCACGCGATGGGCGGCGAAGGTTTTGAGATCGGCCTGGATGCCGGCACCACCGCCGGAATCCGAGCCCGCGATGGTGAGGGCGCAAGTGAACGAATTCATCCCCCAATTGTGCCGCACGCGCGCATGGCGTGCCCCTTACTTGATGACGGAGCGGGCGATGGCGAGGGCGGCGTGGAAGTTGGAGGCGAAGTACAGCTCGCCCGGTCGTTCGTGCAGCTGCATGCTGGCGAGGATCCGGTTCGGCTGGTCCTGCAGGCCGGAGATGATCAGCACGATGCCCTTGCGCCGGCAGCGCTCGGCCAGGGCGCGGACGGCATGCACGCCGCTGGAGTCGATGATCGGCACCAGGCGCATGCGCAGGATGAAGGCAGCAGGCGGCTGGTGGAACTGGTCCAGCAGGTTGTCCAGCCGGTTCGCCGCGCCGAAGAACAGCGGGCCGGTGATCTGGTAGGCCTCCACGCCGGGCGGCAGCAGCTTGCGCTGCTTGCCTTCGTCGATGTGCAGCACGTCGTCCGCATCACGGTGCAGGTCATCATCGATGGTGCGGATGCCGGAGCTGACTTCGACCGCCTCCGACATGCGGTACATGAACACCAGGGCGGCCACCACCACGCCCGCCTGGATCGCCACGGTGAGATCGAAGAACACCGTCAGCAGGAACGTCAGCAGCAGCACCACCCGATCGCCGACGGGCGCCGACATGGTGTTGCGGAAGTTCTCCACCTCGCTCATGTTCCAGGCCACCACCAGCAGCACCGCGGCAAGCGCTGCCAGCGGCACAAAGCTCATCAACGGGGTGAGCAGCAGCATGAACAGCAGCAGGAAGCCCGCGTGCAGCATGCCCGATACCGGCGAGCGTGCGCCGGCGCGGATGTTGGTGGCGGTGCGGGCAATGGCCCCGGTGGCGGGCAGCCCGCCGAACAGTGCCGAGCCCACGTTGGCCACGCCCTGGGCCACCAGCTCGCCGTTGGAGCGATGGCGGCCGCCGGTCATGCCATCGGCCACTACCGCCGACAGCAGTGATTCCACGCCCGCCAGGAAGGCGATGGTGAAAGCGCTGGGCACCAGTTCCAGCACGCGGTGGAAGGGGATCTCCGGGATCCGGAATTCCGGCAGCGTGGAGGGCAGCTCGCCGAAGCGGCTGCCGATGGTTTCCGCAGGCAGGTTGAAGGCCACCGCCAGCCCGGTGCAGGCCAGCAGCGCAATCAGGAACCCGGGCCAGCTGGGACGCCAGCGCCGCAGCCCGATGATCACCGCCAGGCCCAGCACGGTCAGTGCCACGGCGACCGGCTGGGTAGTGAGCAGGTGCTGGCCATAGGCCACCCAGCGGCCGATGAAGTCGCCCGGCATCTCGTCCATCTGCAGGCCCAGCGCATCCTTGACCTGACTGGAGAAAATGGTGACTGCGATGCCCGCGGTGAAGCCGGTGATCACCGGCTGGGGCATGTAGCGCATCAGCGTGCCCAGCCGCAGCAGACCCGCCGCGATCAGCATCAGCCCGGCCATGAAGGTGCACAGCACCAGGCCGCCATAGCCGAAGCGCTCGATCACCACGAACACCACCGGGATGAATGCCGCGGTAGGTCCGCCGATCTGCACCCGCGAGCCGCCCAGGGCCGAGATCAGGAATCCGGCGATGATCGCGGTGGAAATACCCTTGTCCGGCGTGGTGCCACTGGCAATCGCCAGGGCCATGGCCAGGGGCAGGGCAACGATGGCGACGGTGAGGCCGGAAACCAGGTCTGCACGCAGGTCCCGCCAGCCGTAGCCCTCGCGCAGTACGGTGAGGAGCTTGGGCTCGAAGGCCTGCAGGTACTGGCGGTCCAGCTTCATCTCAGTCTGCGCGTTCCTTCAGGCGCACGCCGCGGCCGCGGCCCTGGCTGGGCTGGTCGTTGGCAATGAGTTCGATTCCGGCCTGGTCGAGCGCCGCGACCACCTTGGTAAGGGTGCTGATGGCGCCGCGCACATCTCCGCCGCTGGCCTCCATGCGCTGGATGGTGGGCAGCGAAACGCCTGAAATCGCGGCCAGACCGCGCTGGTCAAGACCAAGGAGTGCGCGCGCCGCGCGCAGCTGGGCGGCGGAGATCATATGGAATCCGGGTGTGTGATGCGCCCATTATGCTTTCTGGAGCGTGCTTAGGCAATCTCCAGGCATTGAATATGATGTAAAAGGCGTCATGAGGGGCGGCGCTGTTCCTGGCGCTCGGCGCCCCCGGGTATCTCGCAGGTCGGCCACGTAGGGCCGGCCTGCGGATGCGGGGCACGGGTGCCACAGGTCGGGGCTACGCCCCCGACAAGGCGTTTACAGCACCTCCGACGCATAGTCCGCCAGACGCGAACGCTCACCGCGGCGCAGGGTGATATGCGCGCTGTGCTCCCAGCCCTTGAACCGGTCCACCGCATAGGTGAGCCCCGAGGTGGTTTCGGTCAGATAGGGCGTGTCGATCTGCTCCAGGTTGCCCAGGCAGACGATCTTGGTGCCCGGGCCGGCGCGGGTGATCAGGGTCTTCATCTGCTTGGGCGTGAGGTTCTGGGCCTCGTCCAGGATCAGCCAGCGGCTGAGGAAGGTGCGCCCGCGCATGAAGTTCAGCGATCGGATCTTGATCCGGCTGGCCAGCAGGTCGTTGGTGGCCTGCCGCCCCCAGCTGCCGCCCTCCTGGTTGTGGGTGAGCACTTCCAGGTTGTCGGTCAGCGCGCCCATCCACGGGGTCATCTTTTCTTCCTCCGTGCCCGGCAGGAAGCCGATGTCCTCGCCCACGCTGACCGTGGCGCGGGTCATGATGATCTCGCGGTAGCGGCGCTGGTCCATCACCTGGGCCAGGCCCGCGGCCAGGGCCAGCAGGGTCTTGCCGGTACCGGCGGTGCCGAGCAGGGTGACGAAATCGATCTCAGGATCCATCAGCGCATTGAGCGCGAAGTTCTGCTCGCGATTGCGGGCCAGGATCCCCCATACCGCATGCTGGCTGGCACGGTAGTCGTCAACGATCTGCAGGGTGGCCTTGCCATCTTCCACCTTGGCCACGCGGAATTCGGACTGCTCGTCGCCCGGCAGGTAGAGGAACTGGTTCGGATACCAGTCGTCGTCCTCGGCCATGTCCAGCTCGTAGAACGTGTGGCCCTTGTCGGTCCACGACTTCAGGTCGCGGCCGTGGCGTTGCCAGAAATCTTCCGGCAGCGCCTTGGCGCCGGTGTAGAGCAGGCTGAAATCATCCAGCGCCCGGTCGTTCTCGTAATCCTCGCTGGCAATGCCGGCGATCGCGGCCTTGATCCTGAGATTGATGTCCTTGGAAACGAACACTACCGGTGTGTCGCTCGCCTCCGCGCGCAGGGCGAGGATGGCACCAAGGATGCGGTTGTCGGGCGCCACCGCGCCGAACGAGGTCTTGTCCTCCTTCGGCACCGTGGTCTGGAAGCGCAGGAAGCCGATGGCTTCCTCGCCCCGCAGCTGCAGCCCGCTGGGCGGGGTGAGGCGCAGGCCGGTGGTGATCTTGTCGGCGCCCTGGGTTTCGATCAGCTCGTCGATGAAGCGGCTGACCTGGCGCGCATTGCGCGAGGACTCCGACAGGCCCTTCTTGCCGTTGTCCAGCTCCTCGATGACCTGCATGGGCAGGTAGACATCGTGCTCCTCGAACTTGAACAGCGCCGTGGGGTCGTGCATCAGCACGTTGGTGTCGAGTACGTAGACGCGTTTGCCTTTGGTCATCATCGGTCAGGTGGCTTCCTGTAGGTCGGGGCTACGTCCCCGACGGTAACGGGCCGAACACATCGGGGGCGCAGCCCCGATCTACGCCTGTTGCTTCAACGCCTCCAGTACCGCCTGGGCATGGCCGGGGACGCGCACCTTGCGCCACGCGGCCGCGATCCGCCCCTGCGGGTCGATCAGGAAGGTGCTGCGCTCGATGCCCATTACCTTGCGCCCGTACATGTTCTTCTCCTTGATCACGTCGAACGCCCGGCACAGGGTCTCGTCGGTATCGCTCACCAGCGGGAACCTGAATCCCTGTTTGGCGCAGAAGTTGTCATGCGATTTCACCGAATCGCGCGAGACGCCCAGCACCGTGGCGTTGAGCTGTTCCAGCTCGGGCAGCAGGGCGTTGAAGTCCAGCCCCTCGGTGGTGCAGCCGGGGGTGGAATCCTTGGGATAGAAGTAGAGCACCAGCCACTTGCCGGCGTAGTCGCCGAGGGTCGCGGAGGTGCCGCCGGACAGCTGCAGCGGCAGGTCCAGCGTGGTCTGGTCGAGGGTGTCGCCTTCGTTCATGGATCGGGTCCCTGTGTTGCTGTGTGGGCCATGGCTGCCTGCCGTCGATCCTGCACGTTCAGAACTTCATCGGGTCCATGATCGCGTCCAGGTTGAGGTGGTCGCAGAACTCGAGGAAATCGTCGCGCAGCGCGGCGATGTGCATGTCGGCTGGCACGCCGATGGTGATCTGGGCGGAAAACATGTCCGCGCCGGTCTGCATTGCCTGGTAGCGCGAGGAATGCAGGCTTTCAATGGTGATGCCCTGGCGGTCGAAGAAGTCCGCCAGCTGGAACAGGATGCCGGGTTTGTCGGCCGCGATCACTTCGACCACGTAGGGCAGCAGGTTGGATTGCATCGCCTTGGGGCCAGTGCGGTACCAGACCAGCTTCAGGCCTTCTTCCCGGTCCAGCCGGCCGAGCATGGACTCGAGCTTGGCCACCGCATCCCAGGAGCCGACCGCCAGTGCGGTCATGGAAACATCGCGTCCCACCGTGGACAGGCGGGCGTCGGCCAGGTTGCAGCCGCTGTCGGCGATGCGCCGGCTGAGCATCAGCAGCGGAGAGTGCGGATGCGTCGTGTAGGCGTTGATGATCAGGTGGTTTTCGTTCGGCGCAGGCCTGGCAACGATGTCGGGTTCGGTCAAGGCAGCGTCCGGCGGAATAGGGGTGTCGCTTGGGGTATTGCTCTGGTCCTGAACAGCAGCCCGTTGCCGGGCCACTGCCACCTGTCAGCATACTTGCCCGTGCTTTGGAGCCGCAAGTAAGATCGTTGGCACCCGCTCAGGAAACCACAGGTTTGCGACTTTCAGGTTGTATCACCGCACTGGCCACGCCGCTCACGCTCGCCGGTGAAATCGACCTCCCGGCCTGGCGCCGGTTGCTTGAGCTGCAGCTGGAGGCCGGTATCGATGGCGTCGTGGTGGGCGGGTCCACCGGCGAGTCGGCCTCGCTGTTCCATTCCGAATTCGACCTGCTGCTGCGCACCGCGGTGGAAGTGGTGGCGGGCCGGGTGCCGGTGATTGCCGGGACCGGGCAGTCCAGCACCGCGCGCACGATCGAACAGACCCGTCGGTCCGCCACCCTGGGCGCGGATGCCGCGCTGGTGGTGACCCCGCCCTATGTGCGCCCCACCCAGGCCGGGCTGGAGGCGCATTACCGCGCCATCGCCGATGACGGCGCGCTGCCGCTGATGCTTTACAACGTGCCGCCGCGCACCGGCTGCGACATGCTGCCCGGGACCGTGGCCGCCTTGGCCGGGCACGACCGTATCGTCGGCATCAAGGAGGCGCGGAGCGAGCCGGAGCGGGTGCAGGCGCTGGTGGCCCTGCGCGGCCCCCGCTTCACCGTCCTCAGCGGCGACGACCCCGGCTGCGCGGGATCGATCCGTGCCGGCGCCGACGGTGTGATCTCGGTGGCTTCCAACGTGGCGCCGTTTGCCATGCGCCTGCTGTGCCGGCAGGCCGGCGAGGGCGGGGCGGCGGAGCTGGAAGAGAGGCTGCAGCCCCTGTTTGCCTTTGCCGGGATCGAGCCCAACCCCATCCCGATCAAGGCCCTGCTCACCCGCATGGGCATTGGCCACGGCCTGCGCCTGCCGCTGCTGCCGCTTTCGCGCCACCACGAGGCCGAAGCCGCGCGCATTCTCGGCCTGGTGGAGCAGATCGAACACACCTGTCGCGATACACTCGCGGCCTGACTTCAGGAGAGACAAGATGTCCGTTCGTCCCCACGTGTTGCGTACCGGCGTGCTGACCGCATTGGCGGTGGCCGTGCTGGCCACCTCCGGCTGCAGCTGGTTCCGCAAGGAAAATGCGCTGTACGCGGCCGCGCCAGAGAATCGCCCGCTGGAAGTGCCGCCCGATCTGGACCGTCCGGGAACGGCCGGCGCGATGGTGGTGCCGGAGCAGACCGGCTCGGTGTCCCGTTCGGACATGGGCGCTCCGGCAGCGGCCAGCCATGTGGGCTTTGCCGTGCCGGTCGAGCGCGAGGCCGTGTTCGAGCAGGTCGGCCAGGTGCTGGCGGCCACCGAAGGTCTCGATGTGGTCAGCAGCGCGCAGCTGCTGGGTACTTACGACGTGAGCTATGAAGGCAGCAACTTCATGGTCCGGATCGTTCCGACCGAGGGTGGCTCCTTCGTGAGCGCGGTGGATCCGCGCGGCCAGCCGGCCCAGGGTGATGCGGCCCGCAAGCTGATGGAAGTACTGGGTGCGCAGATCGGTGGCTGACAGCTGCTGATGGGGCCCG
>DXCY01000156.1 GCA_019115725.1 Candidatus Luteimonas excrementigallinarum | reverse complement strand
AGTAGTCGGCGGTGATGTCCAGACCGCGCACGAAGCTCGGCTGCCACACCACGCCGTAGGAGAACGAATCGGAGGTTTCCGGCTCCAGGTCCGGGTTGCCGCCGGTGAACACGCGCGGGGCATTCTGGTTCGGGGTCGGCAGCGGGCCGGTCCAGCCCGGCACGGTGGCCGCGCAGTTACCCGGACGGTCATCGTCCTGGATGATGCGGCCGTCCTGGCAGGGGTCACCGATGTGGCCCAGGGTCACCATGCTGATCGGCGAGAACAGCTCGCCGAAGTTCGGCACGCGGGTGCTGAAACCCTTCACAGCGCGAAGGCTCACGGTTTCGAACGGCGACCAGATCACGCCCAGCTTCCACGTGTTGGTGGACGGGTTGTCGCTGTAGTGCGAGTAGCGGTAGGCGCCTTCCACGTCCAGGCGACGCGCGCCCGGCAGGTCGGCCAGCACCGGCACCACTACCTCGCCGTACACCTCCGACACGCGGCGCTTGGCGTACATGTCCGGATGCAGGCCATGGTCGTTGCCCGGCGACCAGACAATGTTGGCCAGCTTGGCGGCATCCCCGTCATCGCGGGTATCCAGCTTTTCCTCGCGCCACTCGGCGCCGGCGGCGAAGCGCACCATGCCGGCGGGCAGTTCGAACAGTTCGCCGTTCATACCCAGCCCCACGTTGAGCATGGTGTTGCGGGTGGTCTCGTAACGCTCGTAGGGCATCACGTAGTCCAGCCATTCCTGGCTGGGCATCTCGGTGCTGTAGAGGTTGGTGGGCACGCAGCCGGCGGCGCGCGCATCGGCATCGGCGCAGATCGCGTTGCCCGCGGCGTCCACGGTCACGTCGCGGGCCAGCAGCCACTCGTTGCGACCCACCATGTTGGTGGTGGTGATGTCGTCACCCACCGTGCCCCAGCGCAGGAAGCCCTTCCAGTCGATCCGGTCGGTCAGACGGCCGGTCAGGTCGGTGCCGAAGCTGATGGCATCGCGGCGGTGGATCTCGCGCGACATCGGCAGGTGCGAGTAGTGCCGGTTCATCGGCAGCTCGGTCAGGCCCTCGGCCAGCATGTGCTCGCGCAGCGACTCCGGCAGGAACGGATCATCCAGCCGCGCGATGCCACCCGGATGGGCAATGCCGGTTTCCGGATCGCGGCCCCACCAGTTGGTCGGCCGCACATCGTCACGGTGGCCCGGCCACTGCGCGTGGCCGCTCACGTAGCTGGTGGCGTAGCCGAAGCTGGTGTTCCAGACCAGGTCCGGATTGATCTGGAATTCCAGGTTGGCGTAGGTCGAAGCCTTCTCCGACTTGTCGCGCAGCAGCATGTAGTCATAGATGCCGAACGCGGTATCGGGGCCACCATCCTGGGTACCGGTGTCGTTGTTGGAGATGGTGCGGTAGCTGTCGCGCGGGATGTGGGTCACCTGGCCGTCGATCAGCTGGTACCAGTCGCCATCCTTCGCATTGGTGCCGCACGGCGCCATGCCTCCGTACACGCACCAGGTGGGGTAGTGCGAACGATAGAACTGGCGGAAGTCGATGATGATGTTGTCGGGGATGCCGTCGTTCGGACCGGTGTTCTCCGGGTTCACCTGGTACACCTGCCGGTTGGTGAAGCGATCCAGCAGCGGGATGTCATCGGTGAACACATAGTTCGCACCGACCACCAGGTGCGCGCGGTCATCAAGAAAATCGAAGCCGGTGGCGATCGAGGCCTGGGTCTGGCGCGCGTCGCCCTCTTCGGCCATGCCGGTACTGATCGACGCCGACGTGCCGTCCATGCGCTTCTTCATGACGATGTTGACCGCGCCGGTCACCGCATCGGCGCCGTAGATCGCCGAGGCGCCGCCGGTCACCGTCTCGATGCGGTCGATCAGCGCCGAGGGAATGGTGTTCAGGTCAACGGCCGCGGTGCGCGCGCCGCCCGATACCCAGCGCAACCCGTCCACCAGCACCAGCGAGCGGTTGGTGCCCATGCTGCGCAGGTCGATGTTGGCCACGCCCTTGTCGTACTCCTGGCCCATCGAGTTCATCTCGCCCAGGCCGGGACCGATGGCGGGATTGAGCATCAGCGCGTCATAGACGGTGAAGCGGCCGGTGTCCTTGACCTCGTCAAAGTCGACCACCGAGATCGGCATCACCGATTCCAGCTCCGGCCGCGCGATGCGCGTACCGGTTACCACCACACTGTCCAGCTCGGTGGCGGTGGCGGGGCTGCGCGTATCGCTGTCCGCGGCGCCATCCAGCGTCTGGTTCAGGGCTTCGCCCTCCTGTGCCCATCCTGGCATTGCCGCGCCAAGCGCGACAGAGATCGCCACAGCCATCCAGCTGCGACGGACACGGGGGGAACTGCGCATGAACCAACTCCGACTGCGTGGGGAAGCCGGGAAGGGTCGGCGAAAAAAGTGAATATTCCGTTACAGCCGGATTGCAGCGGCGCAGTCCGCGAGCGCGGTCACGCAGGGCAGGTACCCTGAAGCCCATCAAATCGCTATGCCCGCGCCACCGCGCCCAGGAGCACGCATGGACACCGCAATGATCGAACTCGTCATCCCCCAGCGCCGCCGCGACCTGGGCGCCTTCGAGGTGGGCCGGGTGCTGCCGTTTGCCCGGCGCCGCATGGTGGGGCCCTATATTTTCTTCGACCGCATGGGTCCGAAAGACCTGGAGGCCGGCCTTCCCGAAGAGGCCGATGTGCGCCCCCATCCGCACATCGGCCTATCCACGATCACCTATCTCTACGAAGGTGAAATCATGCATCGCGACAGCGTGGGCTCGGAGCAGCCGGTGCGCCCGGGTGAGGTCAACTGGATGACCGCCGGCCACGGGATCACCCACTCCGAGCGCTTCGAACGGCTGCGGCGCGAAGGCGGACCACTTGATGGCGTGCAGCTCTGGGTCGCCCTGCCCGACGAGCGCGAAGAGATGGACCCCGGATTCTGGCATTACTCCAGCGATGCCCTGCCCGTGGTCCACGATGGCGGCGTCACCGGACGCCTGATCGCCGGACGCCTCGCCGGCATCGCATCACCGGTGAAGGTGGATTCGCCTCAGTTCTACATGCACTGGCAGCTGCAGGCCGGATCGCGGACCTCACTGCCCGCCGAATACAGCGAGCGCGCCGTGTACGTGGCCAGGGGCGTGGTGGACGTGGCCGGCCAGCGCCTGGAGGTCGGCAGCATGGCCGTGCTGGCGCCGGGCAAGGCGGCGACCATCGCGGCGCACACCGACGCCGTGGTCATGGCCCTGGGCGGCGAGCCCGTGGGGCCCCGTTACATCGACTGGAATTTCGTCTCGTCATCGAAGGAACGCATCGACCAGGCCCGCGCCGACTGGGCCGCCGGCAGGATGAAGCTGCCGGACCTGGACAACGAGGAGTTCATTCCGCTTCCACCGAAGCTGGGCGCTGCGCCAGAACCGATGTCCTGAGCGGTTGGGCGCCGAGCCCGGGCGGGGATGGAGTGGCAAATGGTGGGCCCAGCAGGACTCGAACCTGCAACCAAAGGATTCGCTTAACCCGGGCGTTTCCACCCGGCGCGGACTATCTCATCACCCTCAGCCTGCGCTGGTGGGGTGCGGGACGCTCCAGCCTGTTATCAAGGGCACTCAAGCCCCCAGGTAGTCTCTGCACCTTCCGGCGGTGTACCGCCGGCTTGGCTCAGGATTGCCACCGTCCGGCATCTCTGCCGCCGCTGAGGTTCCCCTGAATTCATCCCGTTTTTCCACCGGCCCTTACGGTACCGGGGTCACCTTCCGATGAGTCCTCTGCTCTAACCATTGAGCTATAGGCCCGTTGCATCGGGAATCTTACCCGCTCCCGCGCCGCAGATGCTCATCTCGACGCATCCGCAACGGCAGCGCATTGTGCGCATGCGTTGCTGCCACCGCGGCCTGGCCCACGGCCACGGCAATCTGGTTGAGGCCGCTGACCACATCGCCGATGGCGTAGAGGCCCGGACGACTGGTCTGCTGGTGGCTGTCGACCTGCAGCTCGCCTTCCTCGCGCGCTTGCAGCCCCCAGTCCGCAACCAGCGCGTTGCGACCCTCGTAGCCGAGATAGGGATACACGGTGTCGAAGGCGGTGGCGGTGCCGTCGGGCGCGTGCCAGATGCAGCGGGTGCCGTCGTAGGCGAGGCGGCCGCCCGGATCGAAGATCTCCACGTCCAGTTCACGCATTTCCGCTGCGGATTCTGGATCGAGCTCACCATCCTCCGGCAGCAGCGCCAGATGCCGCGCGTAGCCGCGCAGGAAGCGTGCGTGGCCGGCCAGCGACCCGGCTGGGCCGTAGACAGCAATGCGGGTGTCGCGGGCCTCGTAGGCATCGCAGACGGCGCACAGCCGCAGGGCGCCGCTGGCGATGGCTTCTTCCGCCCAGTCGCCCCGGGGCAGGCGATCGGCCAGGCCGGTGGCCAGGATTACCTTTGCTGCCTGCCAACTGTCATTGCCGGCCAGCACGGTGTATCCGTGTTCCGTCCGCTGCAGCCCATCAGCGTGCGCTTCGATGATGTTGGCGCCCACCCCTTGCGCCTGTTCGTGCATACGCTGCAGCAGCTCGGTGCCTGCCACGCCCTGCGGGAAACCCGGACAGTTGTGGCTTTCCGGAATGTAGCGGGCCCGGCTGTCGCCGGCGTCCAGCACCACCACCGAGCGCAGGAACCGGCGCAGGTAGGTCGCGGCGGTGAGCCCCGCCGGGCCGCCGCCGATGATCGCTACATCCACCTTCCCGCCCATGTCGGATCCATTCCACGTATGCCGCAGGCAAACATCGCAGGCCGGAGATCACCGCCGCGTGCACGCCGGGCAACCCAACGCAGGCCGGGCCCCGTCGTGGCCGGGCCCTCCCGATCACCGCGACACCAAAAAAAGAAGCCCGCACAAGGCGGGCTTCCACAGGTATTGCAACAGCGTCTGGATCAGTCGATATCCAGGAAGCTCCGCAGCTGCTCCGAGCGGCTCGGGTGGCGCAGCTTGCGCAGCGCCTTGGCTTCGATCTGGCGGATGCGCTCGCGGGTCACGTCGAACTGCTTGCCCACTTCCTCGAGGGTGTGGTCGGTGTTCATGTCGATGCCGAAGCGCATGCGCAGCACCTTGGCCTCGCGCGGCGTCAGCCCGGCCAGCACTTCGTGCACGGTCTCGGACAGGTTGATGTTGGTGGTGGTTTCCATCGGGGACTCCACGTTGGTGTCCTCGATGAAGTCGCCCAGGTGAGAGTCCTCATCGTCGCCGATCGGGGTCTCCATGGAGATCGGCTCCTTGGCGATCTTCATCACCTTGCGAACCTTGTCCTCAGGCATCTCCATTTCCTTGGCCAGTTCTTCCGGCGTGGCCTCGCGGCCGTACTGCTGGAGCATCTGGCGGGAAATGCGGTTCAGCTTGTTGATCGTCTCGATCATGTGCACCGGGATGCGGATGGTGCGCGCCTGGTCGGCGATCGAGCGGGTGATCGCCTGGCGGATCCACCAGGTGGCGTAGGTCGAGAACTTGAAGCCGCGACGGTACTCGAACTTGTCCACCGCCTTCATCAGGCCGATGTTGCCCTCCTGGATCAGGTCCAGGAACTGCAGGCCGCGGTTGGTGTACTTCTTGGCGATGGAGATCACCAGGCGCAGGTTGGCCTCCACCATCTCCTTCTTGGCCTTGCTGGCCTTGGCCTCGCCATAGGCCATGGTGCGGTTGATTTCCTTCAGCTCGGGCAGGGTGACGCGCATGTCCTTCTCGAGCGCGATCATCGCTTCCTGCTCGGCGATGATCTGGTCCTTCACCTCGCGCAGCCCGGATGCCCACTTCTGCTTGCGCTTGAGCATCTCGTCCACCCAGTCCAGGTTGGTCTGGTTGCCGTCCCACACGCGCAGGAAATCGCGGCGCGGCATCTTGGCCACGCGGGTGGTCAGGTGCAGCACCTGGCGCTCGTGGCTGCGCACCTCGTTGGCGGCATCACGCAGGCGCTTGACCAGCACGTCCACGAACGGCAGCGGCAGCTTGAAGATCACGAACGCGGCGGCCATTTCCTCGCGCAGCTTGATCACCGAGGCGTGCTCGGAGCCGTGCTTGGCGTGGGCGCGCTCGAACTTGGCGTAGAAATCGGCCAGCTCGCCGATGCAGCGCGCGATCTCCTCCGGATCGGGACCGGCGGGGGCGGCTTCCTTTTCTTCTTCGGCGTCGTCGTCCTCGACGTCCACCTCTTCGCCGTCGTCGGCAACGTCCTCGACCACCTCTTCCTCGGCCTCTTCCTCGGCTTCCGCCTCGGCCTCGGCAGCCAGCTCCTCGAGCACGTAGTCGTTGAAGCCGGCGATGATCTCGGGCAGGCGCTTCTTGCCTTCCTTGTGCAGGTCGTAGTCTTCCAGCAGCTGCTGGACCGTCCACGGGAAGGTGGCCAGCGAGGCCAGCATCTGGTTCAGGCCTTCCTCGATGCGCTTGGCGATCTCGATCTCGCCCTCGCGGGTCAGCAGCTCCACCGTGCCCATCTCGCGCATGTACATGCGGACGGGGTCGGTGGTGCGGCCGCCTTCGGCGTCCAGCGCGGTCAGGGTGGCGGCGGCTTCCTCGGCAGCGGTGTCATCGACATCGCGGTTGCCGCCGGATTCGCCGGCCAGCAGCAGGGTCTCGGCGTCGGGCGCGGTCTCGTGGACCTCGATCCCCATGCCGTTGATCATGCCGATGATGTCTTCCAGCTGCTCCGGATCAACCAGATCGTCGGGCAGGTGGTCGTTGACCTCGGCATAGGTCAGGTAACCCTGCTCCAGGCCTTTGCTGATGAGCTGCTTGATGTCGGACTGCGGCGCCTGACGGTCGTTGGCCATAGGAGAGTGCTACCAGATAAGAGGGTGGAAAAAAACGGAACCCGTAATTATACCAGCCGCACCCGTATCCTGCCGGATCAGGGGTGGCCACGGGGCGACACTCCGGGGGCTTGTTCAGGCCCGGAGCAGGAACGTGACCGGGCCGTCGTTGGCCAGGTCCACCACCATATGGGTGCCGAACCTGCCGATTTCCACCCCCGGGGGATGTTTTTCCCGGGCGTGGGCCACCAGACGGTCGAAAATCCGTTCAGCTTCATCCGGCGGAGCCGCGGTGCTGAAGCCCGGGCGCATGCCCGAGCGGGTATCGGCAGCCAGGGTGAACTGGCTCACCAGCAGCAGCCCGCCGCCGGTATCGGTGAGCGAACGGTTCATCCGCCCGGCCCCGTCGGCAAACACCCGGTAGCCCAGCAGCCGGGTGGTCATGCGTTCGATCTGGGCATCGCCATCGCCCGGTTCAACCCCCACCAGCGCCAACAGCCCGGGCCCGATGGCACCCACGGTCTGTCCGTCCACGCTGACGCTGGCATGGGTGACGCGCTGGATCAGGGCAAGCATGGGACGTGGCGGACCGGCGGGACGTGCGGAGGGAAGCGCTGCATCTTACCGCTGTATAGACTTGGCCGATGACCCGCCTTCTTTCCGCCCTGCTCTATTACTCGGCAGCCGCCCTCGGCCGCCTGCCGTGGTCGCTGCTGTACCGGCTGGGCGACGGCCTGGCCGCGCTGGCCCGGCGCCTGGACACCCGCGAAAGCCACGTGGCCCGGGTCAACCTGGAGATCGCCTACCCGGAACTGCTGGCCTCCGAGCGCGAGGAGTGGCACCGCGCCATCCTGCGCACCACCGCACGCCAGTTCCTGGAGACGCTGCGCTTCTGGACCCGGCCCCACGCGGACAACCTGGCCCTGATCCGCCAGACCCAGGGCGTGGAGCTGTTTGACGCGGCGCTGGCCTCCGGCAAGGGCCTGATCGTGGCCGCGCCGCACTATGGCAACTGGGAGCTGCTCAACCAGTGGCTGGCCTCGCGCACCCCGATCTCGGTGCTCTACCGTCCGCCCGAGGCCGAGTTGGGGGAAGCGTTCCTGCGCCGGGTGCGCGCTGATGCGGGCGCCCAGGTCACCCAGATCCGTGCCGACGGCCCCGCCGCCGTGCGCCACCTGCTCAAGCTGCTGCGTGGCGGCGGCGTCACCGGCATCCTCCCCGACCAGCAGCCCAAGGCCGGCGAAGGCGAGTACGTGCCGTTCTTCGGCATGACCGCGCTCACCATGACCCTGCTGGGCCGGCTGGCCTCGCGCACCGGCGCAACGGTGCTGTTCGCCTACTGCGAGCGGATCGGCCCCGGGCCGGAATTCGCGCTGCGGATCGAGCCGGCCCCCGCCGCCATCGCCGATCCCGACCCGCAGGTGGCCACCACCGCGCTCAACGCCGCGGTCGAACGCATCGCCCGGCGCGATCCGGCCCAGTACCAGTGGACCTACAAGCGCTGGCGCTGGCGCCCCGCCGGCAGCAACGAACCCAACCCCTACGAGCGCGACCGGCCATGATCGAGATCGACGACCTGGGCCTGTCCGGCCCGCAGGATCCGGACGCCCGCTGGCAGCCGCTGCCCGGGCGGGCGCGGCCGCTGTTCATGCTGTCCAGCGCGCTGGGCATCGGCCTGCCGACGCTGGTTGGCCTGGGCATTCTCAACGTGGCGCTTTCGTCTTCTCACCCGGGGCTGCTGCCGGGCACGGTGGCGGCGTGGCTGGTGCTGGTGACGCTGGGCGCGTGGACGGGCCTGCGCCGCTACCGCTACACCCGATGGCTGCTGGATGAGGACGGCTTCGCCCTGCGGCGCGGCCGTATGTGGCACAGCGAAACGCGGGTGCCGTCCTCGCGGGTGCAACATCTGGATATCCGCCGCGGCCCGCTGGAGCGGCGCTTCCGCCTGTCGACCCTGCTGGTGCATACCGCCGGCACCCGCCAGCACGCGGTGGCGGTGCCGGGCCTGGATGCGGACGACGCCGAACGCCTGCGCGACCATCTCGCCCGCCGGGTGGAAACCGATGACGACGACGCCTGAGCCGGCCTCCGGCCCGGCCGCCCTGCTCACGCGCGAGGAGCGCCGCCTGCACCCGGCCTCATGGCTGTTCGTGCTGATGGGCAACATCAAGCAGTTCATGGTGCCGCTGGTGGCCCTGCTGATCTTTGGCGGGCGCGGCGAGGCCAGCTGGCATCTGGGGGCGGCCGGCGTGGCGGCGGTGGCGCTGGTGGCGGTCTCCGTGTGGCGCTATTTCACCTGGCGCTACCGGATCGGCGAGGACAGCCTGTTCGTGCGCAGCGGCCTGCTGGAACGCAGCCTGCGCCAGATTCCCTTCAGCCGCATCCACGATGTGGCCGTGCACCAGACCCTGCTGCACCGGCTGTTCCAGGTGGCCGAAGTGCGGCTGGAATCGGCCAGCGGCGACAAACCCGAAGCCGTGATGCAGGTGCTGCAGTTCGACCAGGCGCTTGCGCTGGAGCGGCTGATCCGCCGCCGCGGTGAAGCCGCGCCCACGGCGGCTGAGGGCGCGCAGCCGGCGGAGGACGGCCGGACCCTGCTCGCCCTGCCCACCGCCGAGGTGGTGCGCCTGGGGCTGATCTCCAATCGCGGCATGGTGGTGGTAGCCGGCGCGATGGCGCTGGCCTGGCAGTTCCTGCCCGATGACGGCACCGCCCGCGCCATGGCCCGCTACGGGCGCCAAGCCTTCGGCTATGCGGGCAGCCTGGTGGCCGGCTGGGCGGGCATGGCGCTGGGCGCAATGGCCATCGTCATCGCCGCCATCGTGGCCTTGCGGGCACTCTCGGTGGTGCTGGCGCTGGTGCAGTACCACGACTTCCGGCTGGAGGAACACGGCCGCCGGCTGACCGTGGGCCGCGGCCTGTTCACCCGGCGCCGCAACAGCGTGCCGCGGCAGCGGATCCAGGCCTGGACGCTGGTGGAAACCGTGACCCACCGGCTGTTCCGGCGCCGCAGCCTGCGCATCGATACCGCGGTGATCCAGCGCGGCAACGAGGAGCGCGGCCTGAACGAGCTGGCGCCGGTGGGCACCGCGGAGGATTGCGACACCCTGATCCGCCAGCTGGTGCCGCGGCTGCAGTGGCCGCCGCAGCAGTGGCAGGGACTGCACCCCCGCGCCTGGCTGCGCCTGTCGCTGGGCGGCATCGGGTTCGCGCTGGCGGCCAGCGCCGCGCTGGGCTGGCGGTTCGGCCCCTGGGGCCTGCTGGCCCTGCTGTGGATCCCGTGGACCGTATTCGTTGCCTACCAGCACGCCCGCCGCGCCGGCTACTGCCTGCAGGACGAGCTGGTGGCGGTGCGCGAAGGCTGGTGGTCACGACACTGGCGCTTTGCCGAAATCGGCAAGCTGCAGGCGCTGCAGCTGCGCCAGGGTCCGCTGGACCGCTGGCTGGGCATGGCCTCGCTGTGGCTGGACACCGCCGGCGCCGGCACCCTCTCAACTCCGCTGCGGATCCGCCACCTGCCTGAAGCGCAGGCACGCCGCCTACTGCAACAACTCGGACCCGAAGTGGCGAGGAGGCCGCTGCGATGGTGAACCCGCTCCACGCCCCGCCCCTGATCGTGCGCTGCGGCGCGCTGGGTGACATGGTGATGCTGACCACCCTGATGCGCCTGGTGGCCGCGCGCCACGACAGCCCGGTGGATGTGATCAGCTCCGGCGGCTGGACCCCGCCGGTGCTGGAGCACGCACCCGAGCTCGGCCACCTGCAGATGGTGACCAGCCGCAAGACCCCCTACCTGCTGTGCCCGAGCCAGTGGGAACTGGTGCGCTGGCTGCGCCGCCGCGGACGCGGCCCGGTGTACCTGTGCGATCCCGATCCGGAAATGCGCAGGTTGATCGAACGCGGCGGCGTGCACCCGGACGATCTCATCGAGCGCACCCCCGAAGAGCTGGCCACGCCAATGCTGTGGCCGGACCGCTGGCTGGCCTTCGGCATGCGCGATCCCGCACAGCGCTACGCCACGAGGGAGGTCGATCCGGCCCCTTTCCGCCTGCCGCGACTGGTGGTGCCACAAGCCCACCGGACCGCCCTGGCCGCCTGGCGCCGGGAAAATGACCTGGAAGGCACGCTGGTGCTGTTCCAGCCGGGCAACAAGCGCACCCACAAGCGCGGCAAGCGCATGACCGCCGATCATCCCAAGCACTGGCCGGCCGAACACTGGGCTGCCGTAGCCGCCGCCGTGCTGGCAGACCAACCGCAGGCGCGGGTGGTGCTGTGCGGCTCGCCGGCCGAGCACGAGGTGCTGGAAGACATCCGCCAGGCTGCCGGCAACGATCCGCGCATCCGCAACCTCGCCAACGACCTGCCCATCCCGCGCCTGTTCGCCCTGCTTGAACAGGCCCACAGCATGGTGTCGGTGGATACCGGCCCGGCCCATGCCGCCGCCGCGCTTGGCTGCCCGCTGGTGGTGCTGTTCGGCGCCGCGCCGCCTTCGCTGTGGCGCCCGATCGGCCCCGGCCCGATCATCCCCCTGGGCGGTGAGCCCGAAGGTCGCGCCCGGGTGGCTGATATTCCAATGGAGGACGTCGTCAGCGCCTGGCGCGGGCTCGGCCAGGGCGCTGGCAGCAGCCCTGGGCCAGCTGGAACGCCGGAATAGCGGAGCCGCTGGTCAGGCGCGGTCGGGTTCGACGCCGCGCAGCTTCCTCATCCCGAGCTGCAGCTTCATCGCCCGCAGCAGCCAGCCTCTTTTCAGGCAGCCGGACAGCACCCCGCGGGCGTTGTCAGCGAACAGCTCGTTGAACGTCCGCGCGCAGGCGGCAAGGGCCTGCGGGTCGGCGGAGCTTCGCTGCGTGGCCCAGAGCAGGCCCCGCAGGCAGAAATAATCCAGGGCAAACCGGGCCTCGGCAGTGCTGGCCAGCGGCGCGAGCTTCCGCTGCAGGGACGCGATCGAATCAAGGAAATCCAGCCGGCACCTGGCGTCGATGCTGGACATGATGCTCCCGGGCCGGCGGCGGTAACCAATCCACGCCTTCCCGGCGTAGTAATAGGATCCGGTGCGTGCCAGCAGGTCCGGCATCGCGGCGTTGTCTTCAAACACCTTGCCCACGGGGAACGTGACCCCGCGCATGACCTCACGCCTGGCGATTTTCGACCACACGTGAAGCTGCCGCGCGGCCAGCAGGCCGGCCAGCAGGGAATCCACGCCCGTACCGGCCCCCGCCGGCCCGAGGAAGGTCCGCTTGCGGGAGCCGTTCACCTGCTCCTGCCCCCCCTCCTCCGCGCGGAACGGCACGAAGTCGCACAGCACCAGGTCGGGAGATCCTGCCTCCACGATGCCCTTCAGCGAACGCAGCGCGCCGGGCAGCACCACGTCGTCAGCATCGACAAACCAGATGTATTCGCCCGCCGCCTCGCGCAGGAGGATATTGCGGCCCTCGCCGATGCCGACGTTCTGCTCCCGCTGCAGCAGGCGGGCATTGGCGAAACGCTGCAGCCATTGCCGCGCAATCTCTGCCGTCGCGTCACTGGAGGCATCGTCAAGGACCAGCACCTCGATATCCCCGACCTGCTCGTTGTGGATCGATGCCAGGCACGCCGGAAGATAGCGCTCCACATTGCGCCCCGGAACCAGAACACTCAGCCACGGCCTGACGTCTGCCATCACAATCCTTGGCCGCGGTGACATCGGCCGGGTCGATGAATTCCGCCGCCACTGTACATGGCCCGCCACGCAGAACTGCGGCGCAGGTTCAGCCCGGGGCCAGCCAGCCGCCGGTGGTGGTCAGCCGCGCCGCAGCCTGGCAAAGAAGAATCCGTCCATGCCGTCCTCGCCCGGCAGCCGCTGGCGGCCGGGACCGTCTGCGCGGCCGAAGCGTGCGTCCAGCGGCTCGGCGCTGGCGTCGGCGGTGCGGGCGAGGAACTGTTCCACCTGCACGGCGTTCTCCACGCGCAGGATCGAACAGGTGGCATACACCAGCACCCCACCGGGGCGCAGCAGCGGCCACAGCGCATCCAGCAGCCCGGCCTGGGTCTGGCGCAGGGCGTCCAGATCGGATTCACGCCGATGCAGCGGCACATCGGGCTGGCGGCGGACGATGCCGGTGGCCGAGCACGGCGCATCCAGCAGGATCGCGTCGAACGGCGTGCCGTCCCTCCAGCGTGCCGTGGCTGCGGCGTCAGCGGCGCGCAGCTCGGCCTGTCCGGCCAGGCCCAGGCGCTGCAGGGTCTGTTCAACCCGGGCCAGCCGCCCGGCATCGACATCCAGCGCCAGCAGGCGCAGGGCCGGGTCGCGCTCAAGCAGGTGCGCGGCCTTGCCGCCGGGCGCGGAGCAGGCATCCAGCACCCGCGCACCCGGCGCGGGCGCCAGCGCGTCGGCCACCAGCTGGGCCGAGCCGTCCTGCACCGACACCGCGCCGGTGTCGAAACCGGGCAGCGTCGCCACCGCGGCCGGCCGCTG
>DXCY01000155.1 GCA_019115725.1 Candidatus Luteimonas excrementigallinarum | reverse complement strand
CGCCGTCTGCCGCCACTCGTCCAGCTCGGATGGAAACAGGCCCTGCGCACGGCACCAGGCACTCTTGTCCGCCTCGCTCATCGACGCCGTCGCGATCACCGCCTCCAGCCGGGCTACCGGCGTCCAGCCGCCGCTCTTGCGTCCTGACGCCAGCGCGTCAGCACGCCAGCGTTCCAGCGTGCCAACCGACACGCCCACCTCCCGCGAAACCACCTCCAGGTCCCCGCTCTCAGGCGGCAACAGCCGCGCGACCGCCTTGTCTTTGAATGCTTGTCCGTATCGAGCCAATGCGTTGTCCTCTGCCCCCGAGTGTGGAGTCTATCGGGGCGACAACTATCTTGACGCAGGGGGTGAATAGAGGCCTGGTCTTTGTATGGATATACATAAAGACCGCCGTCGTGGGGGTTGATCTGATCACCTCCAAGACCGAAATCCCTTGACAGGGATTGACTTTCAGCCACTCCATCTTCAGAGATCAAAAATACTCTTGGATCGTAGATTCTGTCTACGACTTCCCACGTACTGGGAGTCCCCGCACTGTGGATGACAACCATTTCCTCGGCGTCATCACCATTTAAATCAAGGAAAATTACATCGTCTATCCGTCCCGTCCTGCCAGGATATGGGAGCTCTCCTATCCTGGCCATTATTGAACGTGGCGTGGCGG
Source organism: Candidatus Luteimonas excrementigallinarum (assembly GCA_019115725.1). Lineage (GTDB taxonomy): Bacteria > Pseudomonadota > Gammaproteobacteria > Xanthomonadales > Xanthomonadaceae > Luteimonas > Luteimonas excrementigallinarum. The sequence goes on along the minus strand of DXCY01000155.1, from coordinate 7,120 downwards.
CGTAGAGTACAATGGCGGGGGGCTTTCGGGAGAATCCTGGCTTTTTAACCAACTCGGCATCTTCAAGGACGAAGCATGCTGATACTTTTCTTTCAAGAACCGGTTCGTAGGCGAGATCATTCCTCGCCGATCCGCAGACAGAAGGTCCAGCGAAGGAGCTAGAAAGTTGGCCAGCGATAATCATCAATATAGGAAATCTTGAAGTCGCCATGTGTGCAGTTGTTGCTGAAACCGGGGCTGAGCGAGGGAGGCACCCGGGCTCGACAAGGAGCCTAGGCGCCTGAGGTCAATCGACGGCTCCGGCGCGATGTCCTGGCCGGCCGGGGAGCTATCTGTTTGCGAGCTCCGTTTTTACCTCGGTAAAAGGTTCCCGTTACTTTGGGGTGCGGTCCAGTGTTAAACAAGTGGATTGATAATTTAACTTTAGAGTGTCTACTTAACGAGAAGGATTTTGCAGCTGATTGGTGGTAATCAGGCATTCGCTGAAACATCTACGCCAAGCGCCGATAATCTGCTACTGATGTGTGGCGTCAAGGATAGACAGCTTTGGGTGTGGATCCGTCGCACACAAGCTCTCCGTCTAGGTCAGGGCTAGGCACTCCTTCTGCGCTTTGCATCGGAACTACGGCGTTTACGGCGGCTACGCTCGGGTCATAAAATTCGGAGATCACCGAGCTAAGGTCTGAGGAAAATACAATTCGGTAATAGCTCCTTTGTTGTGTTTCTTCGTATCGGCTCGGATTCATCTGGAGCACGAGATCCACAAATTTCTCACCGCAAAAATGACTTTCAACTACAAAAATTCTCTGTATGTTTTTTACGCCCCCATCCCGTATTGTGTGCGAAATACTGTTCCCACCGGGATGCGTTCCTTTTATAAAATGAGTGCCGTCTTTGTTCTCGATAGAAAACCCGTATCTTGATGTTTTTATTTCCATTGGCGTGCCCAACCCGGGCCTCTTAAATATCTCGACTCCGAGCGGGATTTCAGAAAAAGAAGTGGTGGACAATAGAAATATAGAAGTCAGTAGAATTATTTTCATGTGAGTCGATATTGAAAAGGTTTTGGTGTGCTGTTGCGCTTGATTTAGAAGGCGTCTCTGAAAACCCGTTCTCCCCAGATCTTCTGAACGTTTTGCCATCGCTCCACATAGCTTCCGGTTCCGCTGTTTATTACATTGGTAATCCTGTTGGCGGATTCCTCCGTGATACCCAGGTCGGCGTGTTCGTACAGGCGGTGTCCGACCCAGAAGGTCAACCCGGAGCGTACAGCATACGTCGGCTCGTCGACCCTTTCTGGGTGCGCTTCAAAGTCAATTCGTTCGCCCCAGATTCGCTCGTGATCTGTTGTAAATATTCGATAGTTGTAGCGCCCGGTGGTTTGCTTCAGGCCTCGTCCTCGATATCGCCACCCGTCTCCAGGCTCTGTATTTCCCACCCTGAATTCTTGCGCGCGATTGGCGTCAGCGTACGCATTGTTCGCGATAGCTTCCTCGTTGCCGGCATCTCGATCTGATCGCTCTTTATTATTTCTATAATAGGAAAATCGACTTTTATACAAGCCGCTCGCCGAGTAATTCAGGTTCTCCCTGAACATCATGCTTTTCCCAACTTCCTGGAGAACTTGCCCGAAAAAATGAGTAAGGCGCCATTCGCTGTCCAGCTTGCTGGTCACCATCTCAGCATTGACGCCGTCAGCGACTATTTGAAGCCGGCTCTCCGGGGCATTAGTAAATATCCTTCGCAGCATTTCTACGGTGATTCTCCCACTATTTCTCCCAAAGAAATTTTCAACAAACCCGATCGGGTGAAAATGATGCACGGTCGAGTCTGAGGGGAAGTCATGCTGTTTGGCGATGTCAGGCCAGATCACCAGTTCGCGAATGCGACCCTTCTCGTGCCCCCAGTCCTTGCGCAGCACTTCGTCTTCGATCAGACCATCGATCCGACTCCACCGGTCCGTCGGGTCAGACCATTCACTGGGGTAGCGGATGACCAGACGTGAGATTGCCTGCGCCAGCCATTGCGTGTTCATCGCACTGCGCAGTTCCAGCGGAGTGACCTGCTGGTTGCCGTCGGCGTCGATCGCCTTGCCTAGCGCGTCGAACAGGGGGCTTTCCTCGATGTTGCGCGCGGCACCTTCAAATTCCTCCTGCTCCTGCGGCTGTGCGCGTCGGCTGTTGGCCAGCTCGCGGGCGAAGAGCTCTCGCGGCTCCAGTTCGCCAACATCGAACAGTTCGAAGCCCGGCCAGGCCCAGGGCGAGCACAGTTCAACGTTCGCATGGCCGCTCTCGCGCACCCAGCCGCTCACCTCTCCGCTGGAGGATGTCCCCGCCTCGACCTGGAACCAGCGGATGTCATCGGCCTCCTTAACCACCTGCTCGATCGAGCCGACAGGCACCACCCGCGAGTGCGCCACGGCCTCGCCTCCGGCGTTGGCGACTTGCAGTGGGAACCCCGACCAGACGTTGGCCGGCGCCGTCACCATGGACTGGCTGTTTGCAGAACCGCTGCTGACCCAGACCTCCTCTCCGACGGGCGTCAGCAGTTTGCGCCGTGGGTGGGTGTTCTTGTTGGTCAGTGCGTTGAGCTGCTCAAGCGTGAGCTCGTTTCCGGCGGCGTCCACCGCCGCCAGGAAGATCCTGCCGTCTCCGTAGGCCCGGGTGGTGGACGAGAAACCCGACGGCTTCTCATCAACGATGGAAACGGTGCCGCGCCGGCCTTTTATCCAGCGACCATCGGTATCGCCCCCGGTCACCACCACGGCTTCGCCCTTGGAAAGCACAACGTCCGGCTCGGAAGGCTGCACCAGTCGGGCGCCAGGTTTGATGTGCAACAGGGTTTTCTGCCGCCCTTCCAGCTCAGCATCACGCAACCTGCTTTGTTCGATAAAGCCCGGCAGATCCTCGTGGGTGAAAACGTCCACTTGGGCCAGGGGACGTCCAGTAGAGCATTGCGCCAACGCATCCATGTCCAGATAACGCTGGTATTCCCCCAGATGACCGACGATGTCGCCAGCCTTGATCTCGACCGGCTCCGGCAGAATGTACACGCTGCCCTTGGCATGCGGTTCGCTGGCCGGGTCCAGGCCTTCTCTTGAAGTACCGGTTCCTTTGTAAACGTACATTCCCACCACGTCATCAGGGTAGGTACTCCCCGCGACAACCTCGGTGATCCGGTAATAGCTTCGTCGCGCCGGGTTGGGCTCTCCGAGCTTGAGCTTAACGCCACGTGGCGCGAACCCTACAACCCGGTGGTTGGCATCCCGGATGTTCATGCCGGCTCTGACTGGCTCCGACGTGAACGGATCGTTGTCCAAACCGCGCTCGCCCACCAGGTAGATCGAGCCGTCCCAGAAGGCCGGGCGCTTGAGATCTGGATCATCGGCGTAAGCGCGGGAATTCCGAAGGTGCATGTACAGGCTGTAGAACACCAGCGATGGCTGCTCGCCTTCTTCAGCGGGCCGATCACCGTTTGTATCGGTGGTCGTCTGACGTGCAGGCGGCAGCTGCAACCGGTGCCTGACTAGAACGAATCCACGGGAATAAGTGGCGGGCGCGCAGCTTTCATACTTGACTGTCGGGTACTCCTCATCGATGCGGTAAGCAATCACCTGACCGTCAGCGATGCAGCGTATGCCTTCGTCCTGGGCCAGATGCCTCCCGGTTTCCGCCCCGAAGTGGATGCCACCGTGCCATTGCCCGTTGTATCCGATTGGAAAGAAGCCATCTTCAGCTTCTGACAGCGCCTGGAAGTATTCCCCTGCGTTGGCCTCGGCGGCCTGCGCCTGGCCATCACCAGCGTTGGCCGACTTGGGAAAAGGGAAAAGCGTCCGGCTCAGTGGCGCCGGATGTAAAGTTTTGTCTGACATGAGGCGTCCTTGCCGATCATCCTGAGAAATCCAGCATCCGTTTTGGATCCAGTTTTATGATGCCGTCCGGAAGTGTTATGCGGTGATCTCCACTCGCCCCACCCCGAAACGGCCCCTGTGCCCCCTTCACCGTAAAATTCCCCGGACACTCGAAGGTGATATTCCCGCCTTCCAGCGTCACCCGGGTTTCGCCGGCCTGCAGCACGATCTTTTCCTTCGCCAGCACGTCAATTCGCTCGTCAGTGGCGGTGACGGTGACTGATTTGTCCGCCAGTACTTCCAGTTCGCCCGTGTGCGCCTGCAGGCTGACGGGGCCGTTGGCGGCAATGGCTCTTACAGGACCCGCGTGGGCGTAGAGGGCGGCGTGTTGACCGCTGATGCTTGAGATGGTGTTACCGGCACTGAGCTGGGCGTCGTGCTGGACGGTCAGGTGCAGGGTGCCGCCGGCAAAGGCCACGCCGCTTTTTTGTGTGGCGAAGGCGATGGATTCGGGGGATTCGGCGATCAGCCTGGCGTCGGCGAAGCGCTCCACCGGCTCGTCACCGGGTTCACGACTGCCGGGGTCGGGTTTCATTGCGCTCTGGCCGGCCACGCTGCCGCTGTACTTGCCCTGCTCCTGCGGGTCGACCGCCTCGCGAAGCGCGGTCAGCTGATCATTACCGCTGAATCCCGGCACCTGCTGCTGTTGCAGGGTGTCGTGCAGCGCTTCGGCGGTGCGCTCGGCGCCCTTGAGCTGACTCACCGCCTCGCCGATATCCAGCTGGGTGGAGGCGCCGTCAGGCCGCGCGGTGGTACTCAGCAGCAGGCCCTGGCCAGCATGCACGTTGCCCCAGCCTTCAGTGGCCAGTTCAACGCCCTCTCCGCGCAGGCCACCGCGGCTGGTGTCCTGGTGATCGATCAGATAGCCGAGTTCCAGCCGGCTGTCGGCCAGGCTGGTATGCAGGCGCGTACGCAGCTGGCCGGGGGTGTCATCGACCAGCCATTGCTGGGTGCCCGCGCCGTCGTGCGATTGGGTGTGCAGGCCGCTCAGGGTGCCGGGATGGTTGCCCGACCCATCGATGCCGCCGCCGAACGGCGGGGCCACCTCGCCGTTGTAAAGCTGGCCGGTGATACGCGGCTGGTCGATATCACCGTGGGCAAATTCCACCAGTACCTCGGCGCCGATACGCGGCAGAAAGTGGCTGCCCCAGTTGGGCCCGGCGATCCATTCGGCCACCGGCACCCACGTGCCACTGGTGTGGTCGCCCGGCGCATGACCTGCATGGCTGCTGGCTGTCTCGACAAGCCCGCCGGCATGCGGCGCCGGACCGCGCTGCCAGGCGAACTGGATGCGCACCTGATGATCCCGATTGGGCGTCACCGCCGCCTCCGGCAGGCCCACGACCCGCGCGGTCTGCGGCCCATGCGCGGTCGGGCGCACCTGCGGCAGCGGTGCGATCGGCACGCCCGCCGGCGTGGCGATGAACCGGTTGCGATAGCTGCCCTGCTCCAGCTCCGGCGCGCCCAGCAGCGCGGTGATGCCGGCGCCCAGGTTGTTTACCCCCACGTGCACCACGTTGAGCGGAACGAATCCGGCGCCCTCGTGCACGTTGTGCTGCACCAGTGAATACGCCACGCCAGCGGCCAGATCCCGCACGCTGCCGCTGCCGGCATACAGTTCCTGCGCCAAGCGCAGCGCATCCAGTCGATACCCGGCTTCCGCCTGCGCATGGGCGCTGTCATCGAACCGCCCATCACCCGGCTGCGTGTACACCTCCAGCACCGGCAGGCCACCCGCATCCGCTTCGGCCACTCCGGTGGTGCTCGCCAGCCGCTCGCTGTGCCAACTGCCTACCTGGCTGCGGTTGGGCACCAGCCGCCGCTGGTGGGTGAACGTGCTGATGGCGTCATCGCGCTCGGTCGCGTGGATGCGATGGAACCGCAGCGCCCGCCCCTCCGGCAGCTCGGCCTTCTGGTCGAAAATCACCAGCGTGTGCCCGGCCTCCGCATCCTCTCCGTCCGCCTGCGCGTGTTCGAAGCGCCAGGCCAGGCCGGCGTCGGCAAGTAGACGGGTGGCGAACTCCCAATCGCTCTCGCGGTACTGGGTGGTGATCGCACGCACGGGCGGGCGGCGGGTGACATCGAACCGCCAGTCGGCCTGCGGATAATCGGCGAACAGCTGCTCCAGCACCCCGTGCAGATCCAGATCCTGGAACACCAGGGCGTTGCGCCGATGAACAAGCAGCGCGGTCCACGGCTCCACGAGCAGCCGGTAGCGGGCCAAACCGCCATCCCCGCCCAGCGGCGACACCGCGGTACACAGACCGTGCCAGCGGCGCATCTTCCCGCCCGCGCGCGTCAGCCGCAGGGCCAGCGGCTGGCCCAGCAGTTCATCCGGGTCCAGAAACGCGCTGGTGGCCAGCACGTCCACCTCGAAGCGGAACGGCGCACAGACCGCCTCGTGGCCTTCAAACCGCTCCACCACCAGCCCCTCGACCGGGGCATCGAGCTGGATCAGTCGTGCATGCTGGGAAGGGGTGGCCAGCGCCGCGAGTGCCTGGCGGGCCATGGACTCCACGTCCGGGTACATCCGTTGTACGGCCATCGGTGCATCCTGCAATCCGGTATGACAGACGGAAAGCTTGGGAGACGCGCCACTTTCTGTCAATTTTCCCCGAAACGGGGCTATTCCAGCGCCGTCAGGTCACCCGCTCGCCAGTCGCCACGCGCACATCCGCGGTATCCAGCGGCGAGGGATCGATGGCCAGCCTCCAACGCCCGTCTTCCCGCTCTACGCGCAGGCCACGGTGCTTGAGCAGGTACCGGATCGCCACGCAGGTGGCAGCCAGCCCCGACAAGGCGCCCACCCCGAGCGCCCAGCGCGCGCCGAAGTTGTCCACCACCCAGCCGATCAGCGGCGCCCCCAGCGGCGTGCCGCCCATCACCACGGCGATCCGCAGGGCCAGTACGCGCCCGCGCATCGAGCGTTCCGTCGTCAGCTGCATCATCGAATTGCTGGCGGTCATGAAAGTCAGCGCCGCCAGGCCCACGAAAAACAGCACGATCGCGAACAGCACCGGCCCGGGCATCACCGCCGCCACCGCCACGCTCACGCCGAAGCACGCGGCCGAGACCGCCATCAAGACCATCCCCGGCACCGGCCGGCGTGCCGAGAGCAGCGCGCCGCACATCGTGCCCACCGCCATTGACGAGGTCAGCAGGCCGTACTGGCTGGCATCGCCCTGGAACACCGTGACCGACATGGTGGAA